>JAHDHU010000008.1 GCA_020631135.1 Saprospiraceae bacterium
GAAGATATTGAGCATTGGCAATGGCCGAAATTAAAATAACATCCTTATTTTCTAATGATTGTAGTTTCTGACTGCCATCAAAAATATAATAGGCCAAACCATATCGATACTCGCTAAAGAAAATTTGTTGGTGTGACTGTATGGATAACTGATTTTTGATTTCCCAAGCTTTTTGTTCATCAAAGCCCATCGGACACTTTGTGACAATAATAACATCAGCCCTATCAGCTGAGCTTGCGTTTTCTCTCAATCTACCAGCTGGAAGTAACATATCGTTTTTGTAGAGATCGTATTGGGGGGTAAGTAAAATATTTAAAGAAGGTTTGACAGATCTGTGTTGAAATGCATCATCAAGTAAAATCGTTTGTATATCAGGAAAATGCTTCAATAATTGTGGAATTCCTAAAGCCCTGCTTTCGCAAACAGCGACTGCAGTTTGTGGAAATTTACGTTTAAACTGCACAGGTTCGTCACCTGATTGTTTGGCTAAGTGATTTGTATCCACAATTTTAAAACCTTTGGTCTGTCTCTTATAACCTCGACTTAAAACTGAAACTTTTAAGAATGGCCGTAACAGATTGATTAAATACTCTACATGTGGGGTTTTTCCTGCACCGCCGAGGGTTAAATTTCCTATGCTTATGACTGGAACACTAAATGAAGTTTCTTTGAGTAAGCCAATATCATAAAACACATTACGTCCATTGATGATAAACCCGTAAAGAAGTGTAAAAGGATAAAGAATTATTTTCCCTAGCTTATTCAAATATTACTAACAATTTGATGTCCAATTTTGCATTCTAAACAGCGCTTCTTTCTACAATAGTAATTATTTAATTGAATTAGTCCCTGTGAATCAAAAGCACTATCTATGGTAACGCCTATTTCATGCCAAGATTTTACAATATTGTTCTTTTCTGGACTTAAGGATTCCAACATTTTCAATGCGCGATCCTTAAAAGATTGGTCATCTTTTTTAATTCCCGAATAAAACAAGAGTGGTACAATACCATTTATAACAAAATACGATTTAAAAGAATGTCCAACTTTCTTGACTCTAAACGTACTTGTCTTTTTAAAGTTGTAATGAGTGTTCCAAAAACCATCGATGGAAAAATTTAGAAATTCCAAAATATCTTGGATATCTGTTAAGTTTATCAAATTGTAAAGATGTTCGCATTGAAAAAGAAATCGTGCAAATTGAGCAATTCGTAGTGTAGGAAAGGAAGTGGGTCTCAGGCGTGAAAATTTCCAATCGGAATGTTTCATTGGAGCTAGAGCGTATTTTTTTCTTTGAAACGTGTATTCCTTTTGAATTGCGGAGACGTAACTATGTGAGATGTTGTCTTCGAGTAGTCCACTTTGCCCGAAAAGCACTGATTCTAAAATGAATAGATCAGATCTTAATTTGAAAATATTTTGAAATCCGATAGAACGGATTAATCTCTCAAAAGGGTCTGCATTCGTTTTGCCACCAAAGCATCTTGCGAAGATTAATAATGACAGTTCTTCCCAATTGTTTTTAGCTAGGTTATGAAGCCGGTAAAAATCTGAAAGTTTGTGTTGTATACGTTCTATTGCACAATGTTCTATTGTGCTTTTTATTGTGATTGAGGATGTTGAAATTAGATTTGAACTGCAAAGAATTCTTTCTTTTCGCGTCAATAATTTTTTGTGATTTTGTATGAGCTGTTGAGAAATAAGTTTGCCAATTTCGAGTGTTTCAATGGCATTGTTTTCTAAAAAATCGATTTCCTTATCATGATAAAAAACAACGTGCAATATTATGCTGGCATAATTTCGGTCTTCACTGTGTTTATGTTTGTCCCAGTCAGATGAATTGTAATGGATTTCTATATTGCCAAACCAAATTCTATTATCTAAAAAAATTTGCGCTTGTAAAAAATCTGGACCAGCGTCTTGGTTGTGTATTCCCGAATGGGTGATTTGTAAAACTGTCCCTTTGGTTGTAGTTAAATTGTTTTTGTCAAAAAACCCAAACTTCCAGACGTAGTGTAAAAAATCTTCTGGAAGTCTTGAAGTCATTATTAGGTTTTTTCAAAGAGTTTGAAGCAATAATTAAATTTGTTTTTTTCATCTTTTTGATGGTGTTCTTCAGAAACGAGTTTCCAATTTTTTTCTTCAAAATCCACGAATTTGATGTCTCCTTCCGGGTTTACATCTACCTCAGTAAGGTAAAGCCGATCCCATAGATTCTTGGTTTGCTCATAGATAGTTCCACCACCAATAATGAAGCATTCTTTTTCACCATTTTCGTAAGCTGCACTTAATGCTTCTTCTATACTGTGTACCACTAAAGCATTGGATGTAATAAAATATGGATCTCTAGTTATGATTATGTTCGTTCTATTAGGAAGTGGTCTTCCAATGGATTGGTAACATTTTCTACCCATCAAGATGTGATGCCCACTGGTAATCTTCTTAAAATATTTAAGATCAGCGGGCAAATACCAAGGAATATCATTGTCGTTTCCTATAACATTATTTTTTGCTATGGCGACTATACAAGAGATGATCATTGTTTAGGGGTTACTTATTAAATCAAGATTAAGCATATAATTTTCCAATCCCAAACGATAATCTTCTATTTCTTGATTTAAAAACTTTTCCATTATGAGGCTTGCAATAGGAGCAGCAACGGCACCACCGAATCCTGCGTTTTCTACATAAACGGCAATCGCAATTTTGGGATTATCTACTGGAGCAAAAGCAAAGTAAACAGAATGATCTTTCCCATGAGGATTTTGAGAGGTTCCAGTTTTGCCAGCAGAGCTATGATGGGGAATTTTGGCATTTTGAGCTGTTCCAGAAGTAATAACTTTTTGCATTCCCCAAATCACAGGATCAAAATGTCTTTTATCGATCTTAACGTTTAATCGATTATCAAATTTAGAATCGTAAGCTTCTGATTTTTTCTTGATAAAATGAGGAATGTAGTAATGACCTCTATTGGCTAGGATTGCTGCCAGATTTGCCATTTGCATAGTGGTTAATTGCAACTCTCCTTGTCCGATACCTAAAGAAAGTATGTAGGTTGATTTCCATCCAGATCGAACATAATTATATTGACGATCATAGTATTCAGGAGTCGGTATAAAGCCACTACTTTCATTACTATAATCAATTCCCAATTTTCTACCCAGCCCAAATTGCTCCAAATAGTCATCGAGTTCTGCCAATCCACTTCCCGGATTATTATATCCATTTTTTTCAATAAACTCTCTCATTAACTGATAGTAATATGTGTTGCAAGAGTATTGAATGGCTGTAGATATATTAGTAGCGGTAGGGTGACCATGACATTTTTGAGTAAAACCCTTTTTTTCATTGATGACATATTCTCCATCACAATAGATCGTTCTTCCAGAGTAAGCAATTTCTTCTTGTAAAGCAATCAATGAAAAAATTGGTTTAAATATAGAGCCTGGAGGGTATTTAGCCAATACGGACCTATCCATTAATGGCATGTTTACCTTGTTGATGCTGTCATTCAATAAAGACATAAATGCTTTCCCTCTTCCTCGTTCTAAATTCAGTAAATTGGGATCATAGGATGGAGAACTCAGACAAGCCAGTATCTCTCCATTGTTTGGATCTAAGGCAACAATACTACCGCGTTTGTTTTTCATTAAATCCTCAGCATAAGATTGAAGATTTTGATCTAGGGTGGTATATAAATCGGTTCCAGTAATTGCTAATGAATCCAAGAGTCCATCATTATACGGTCCGACTTCTCTACCTAGGTTATCCTTGGTCACATACTTGATTCCTTTTTTCCCTTTCAAACTTGATTCATAATATTTTTCAAGACCGCGTTTACCAACAAAATCTCCTAATTCGTAGAGACCATCAGAGGCTTTAATAGTACTGCTATCTACTTCTCCTAAATAGCCCAGTACATGTGCAGCATTGGTAAAAGGGTAGGCGCGAATGTTTCTAATTCTAGGAAAGAAACCTGGAAACTGATAGATGTGCTCTTGAAATTTTGCAAAGATTTCGGGTTTGATTTTTGACAAAAAAGTGAAAGCAATGGATTTGTTGTATTGAGCTTTACTCCAGTTTTTATTTAAGTATTGGTTAAATTCTTCTTTCGAAATATCTAGCAACTCGCAGAAAAAGGTGGTATCCATATTTGGATCAATTTTATTGTAAATGACATTTAGGTCATAGACCGCAAAATTGTTAACCAAAAGATTTTCATTTCTATCATAGATAAGTCCTCTACTTGGATAAATGACTTGTTCATCTATTGCTGTCGAAGCTCCTCGATTTCGATACTTATCACTAAAAAGTTGTAACTGCGCAGTTTTCCCAATCAGCACTATGGTGGAAAAAACAACGATTGAAAAAATGATATTGAAGCGAGTAGATTTAATGGTTAATTTTTAGGATTATAAATTAATAGAAAGAGTGCAATTAATACAAAAGATGCAACAAAAGAACTTAATGTCCTAAAAATTATATCCTTAAAATACACGAAAGAGAACGCCTCAACACTAAAATACCATGCGAGGTGCAAAAACAGTAAAATGGCTGTAAAACTTATCACCCAGAGAAACCCCATTTTGTTAAAACTTAAAGACTGATCTACATTGTAACCTTCGACCGGTTCTAACAATTGGAGGACAAATTTTTTGGAATATGCCATAAAGACTAAAGCACTGGCATGGACCCCAATAGAGTCATAAAAAACGTCTATTACTAAACCAAATGCCAAAGCCAAAATTAAGAGAAGAACCCTTGGAGTTTTTATTGGCAAAAACATTATCAACGTAGGGTATAAAAACAAATGAATGTAATTGAATGAACCAATGGATAAATCAATCCTCTTCAGGAGCACAACTTGAATTACAAGCACGATCAAAGATCTCAGAATGGTTCGAAGGTCAATCCTATTCATTGGTATAGTTTAATGAATCGAATTCAGTTTTTAATTGACTATTTATCACATACACCTCCTTTGCGGAATTATAATCTTCAAAGAGTTTCACCCTCGTTAAAAAAGTCTCACCACCGGATTCAACCTTAAAACTTTCAACAACGCCTACATCAATATTTTTGGGAAAAATAGTCGAGTACCCACTCGTTACTATGGTGTCTCCAATTGCGATGTCGGCATATTTACGAATAGCAAAAGCGGTCACGTATCTCGGATCTGAGGTATCCCAATTTATATATCCATGATGGGTCTTGTTTTTTAGAGCTACGCTAATTCGAGATTGTGAATGCAGAATACTCAATACCTGAGCATAGTTTTCAGAGACTTCAGAAACAATTCCAAAAACTCCTCTGTTACCGATTACACCCATTCCTTTTTGAATCCCTTCATTAGAGCCCTTACAAAGAGTAAAGAAGTTGTTCCGAAGATTGATGGTTTTCGAACAAATATTGGAAGCCATTATCGTAAAGGATTTATCGATCGTGTCTAAGCTTGAGCTTGCTTTAGAAATATTACTATTGATGATTTTTTGAAGAAGCTTTGCATTTTCTCTTCTCAATGCTTCGTTTTCATCTTTGAGGTTTAAAAATGAACCCGCATCAGATGTTTTTTCATTTATATAGCCAACAAAAAGATTAGAACTGTTTAAGAAGATTGATTTTTGTTTTTGATTGAATTTTACAATTAAGGTAAAGCATAAAATTTCCAAGAGAATAAATAGAAAGAAGGGACCATATTTGACTATAAATAGGAGAAGATTTCTCATAGCCTTGCCTTAAAAATCAAATACTTTTTCTATCAATCAAAAATGTAAACTCTTTGGTGTTTTTTAGAGCGAGTCCCGTACCTCTTACAACTGCGGTTAGTGGATCTTCGGCAATGTGAACCGGTAATTTAGTTTTTCTTGAAATCCTGGTATCCAAGCCTCTCAACAAAGCACCACCTCCGGTTAAAAACAATCCTCTTCGATAAATATCAGAAGCCAATTCTGGAGGTGTGTCTTCCAGCGCTTTTAATACAGCCTCTTCTATTTTGGAGATGGACTTATCTAGCGCTTCTGCAATTTCAATATGAGTTGTCAAAACCTGTTTAGGTATACCGGTTAAGAGGTCTCTACCGTTTACAGGCCATTTTTCAGGAGGATTATCAAGTTCCTTAAGAGCAGAACCAACATTAATTTTCACCTGTTCGGCCGTGCGTTCACCAATCAATAGATTATGCTTTTTACGCATAAAATCAATCACATCCATCGTAAACTCGTCTCCCGCGACTCTTATAGATTGATCTGTGACAATACCAGATAATGCAATCACAGCAATTTCGGTAGTTCCACCTCCAATGTCAATGATCATATTTCCTTGTGGCGCTTGAACATCCAATCCTATTCCTAGAGCAGCTGCCATCGGTTCGTGGATCAAATAAGTTTCTTTAGAGTCAACATGATCTGCCGAATCAAATACTGCTCTTTTTTCTACCTCAGTAATTCCGGAAGGTATGCAAACAACCATTTTAAGATGAGTGAAGAATTTTCGCTTATCCCCGATCATTTTGATTAATTCCATTATCAAACTCTCAGCAGCTTGGAAATCAGCAATCACACCATCTTTAAGAGGTCTCACAGTCTTTATATTCTCATGTGTCTTACCATGCATCTGCATTGCCTTAGTACCAACAGCAATGACTTCATTGGTGGATCTATTAATGGCAACGATTGATGGTTGATCTATGACGACCTTATCATTCTGCAATATTAGCGTGTTTGCAGTGCCTAAATCAACGGCTAACTCCTGAGTAAAAAAACTAAATAATTTCATTCCTTTTGAAAGGATTAATGGGTAATCGGTTAAGCGGACACGGGATTGCGTGGCAAATTTAACCTTTAATAATAAAAGCAACAATGATGCCTATATTATTATTTTAAAGGAATGTTAAAAATCCCCAACACTAACCAAAAGCATTTTATCAAAATCTAAATGTGCTTGAGCAAGATCAATTAGACGTTTTGGGCTTGTCATTTTTATCGTTTCTATCATTTGATCAAAGTCGCTAATGTCAAAATGACTTTCTTTTAACATTTTTAAGACTTTAGATGATTTAAGAGGACCATCCAACATTGATAAGAAATTTCCAAGCAAATAGTTTTTGGCCATTTGCAATTCATTGGACGAGACTAAATCATTTTGAATTCGATTGAATTCGGTCCGTAATGTTTGTATAGTAGGCTCATAGTATTCTTTACCAACTTCGGTACTTACATAGAAGCTTCCAGCTTCCTTAAGAGGATCTATTACAGAATATATACTGTAGGTATATCCCTTTTCTTCTCTAATAACAGACATAAGTCGAGAACCAAAATAACCGCCCAAAATTGTGTTTAGTACAAGAAAGTCGAAGTAATCGGGATGATTTCGAGAAAAAAGTTTGCGACCTAACTTAATGGAATTTTGCAGCTTATTTCCAGGAATTTCGATAAGATTTTCATCCAATACGTGCGTATTAAAACTACGCTCTATATGTTTTTTCTCCCTTCGAAACGAACCTAATATAGTATTTACCGAACGCAATATTTCATCATCAATAAAACCAGATAAATAGATTCTACAATTGTCATGAGCGTACAAATTTTGATAATGCTCAACGAGGACATCCCTATTTAGACTATTGTAATCCTCCGGAACGGTGTTGTATCCATACGGATGAAAGCTCCCGAAGATTTTTTCAGAGAAATGGCGATACGCAATCACACTGTTTTTTGAAAGTTGTTGTTGAAGTCTTTCGGATGCTCGAACACCATATTTAGCGATTTCATTCTTTGGGAAACTCGCAGTATTTAGAATTTCCGAAACAAGATGTAAAGAAGAATAAAAGTGCTTTTTTAAACAATAAAGAGTTATTGAGCTGTGATCCATTCCACTATGACATGATATGGTAGAGCCATAAAAATCAATTTCTTCTGCCAAAGCCTCTGAACTATATTTTGAGGTTCCCTCTTTGAGTAATTGATTACTCGCCTTTGAGGCCAACTTTGTTGTTTCATGAGATCTACCAGCATCGAAAACCATTTCCAATTTGATCACTTCCTGTGATCCACCCTTCAGAGCATACATTGGAATTCCATTGTCCAAAAGGCAATTTTGAACCTTCGGAAAGCTAATTTTTTGAATTGGAAGAATTTTCGGAGCTAGCGTTCTGTCAAGCATGGTTAAAAATCCTTGCAAATGTAGCATTCTCATAAAGTCTATTCACCAGTAGTTGACGTTAAAATGATTATTTTTACGCCTTCAGGAAAATTCATTATCCATACGTATGAAGTTTAGCGTTTCGTCTTCTGATTTACTTAAGAATTTGCAGATTGCAGGTGGGGCTATAAATCCCAATGCTGTATTGCCCATTTTAGAGGATTTTCTTTTTGAGCTTGAGGGCAACGAATTGACGATTGCCGCAACCAATTTAGAAACCTCAATCATTAGCAAAATACCAGTTACCGCTGACAAAGCGGGAAAAATTGCAGTACCTGCTAAAATCCTCTTGGACACTTTAAAAGCTTTACCGGATCAACCGATAAACTTTACGGTCAACGAAGAAAACAATGGGATAGAGCTGACTTCGGCTTATGGTAAATATAAATTGGCTGGTGACAGTCCTTCAGATTTTCCTGAGATTCCTCTGGAAGAAGATAGCCAAGAAATAAAACTTGATTCTGAAACCATCTTAAGAGCAATAAATAACTCTTTATTTGCCGCTTCTAATGATGAGTTGAGGTTAGCCATGACGGGTGTATATGTTCAAGTAGATTTTAATAAGGTCGTTTTTGTAGCGACCGATGCACATAAATTGATAAAGTATGCCAACTCTGGTGTTAATAGTGAAGTAACTTCTTCTTTTATTATTCCGAAAAAAGGATTGACTCTTCTTAAGAATGCCTTGGGCAGCAACGAGGAGGTAACCATGGCATTTAGCAAAACAAATGTCTTTTTTAGATTTGGTGATACAAGGGTAGTAAGCAGATTAATAGATTCTAAATATCCTGACTACAATGCTGTGATCCCTGTAAACAACCCCAATATTTTGGTTTTAGGTAGAACGGATTTGCAAAACTCACTAAAGAGGATTGTAATTTATGCCAACAAAACGACCAATCAAGTTATCCTAAACATCAACGAAGGAACACTTACCATATCTGCTCAAGATTTGGATTTTTCAAATGAGGCAACGGAGCAATTGAGTTGCAGTTATTCTGGGGATCCTATGACCATTGGATTTAATGCTAAGTTTTTAATTGAAATGCTTGGAGTTATCAAAGGTGATGAAGTAAAAATGGAATTGTCTACTCCTAATAGAGCAGGGATTCTTTACCCATCTGATCAAGAAGAAAATGAAAACTTGCTTATGCTGGTGATGCCAGTGATGATGAGCAACTAATTTTAAATTATTCAATTTGAAAACAGGATTATTCTTTGGGTCTTTCAACCCAGTGCATGTAGGCCATATGATTATCGCCAACTACATGGCAACTAATTCTGATTTGGAGCAAGTTTGGATGGTTGTATCTCCGCATAATCCGCACAAGAAAAAAAGTAGTCTCGCCAACAATTACGATCGCCTTCATTTAGTAAAATTGGCCATTGGTGAAAACTTAAAACTTCACGCAAGTGATATTGAGTTTAAGCTTCCCCAACCCTCCTATACCATCGATACCTTAACCTACCTCGGCGAAAAATATCCGAAAAGAGAATTCGCTTTGATTATGGGTGGGGATAATTTAGGGACTTTGCATAAATGGAAAAACTATGAAAAAATTTTAGAGAATCATTTTATATATGTTTACCAACGACCAAATTATAAGTTGGGCGAATTAGAAAACCATCCTAAAGTAAAGATCGTAGAAGCACCGCTGCTAGATATTTCGGCAAGCTACGTTCGCAAATGTATCAAAGAGGGCAAATCAATAGAGTACCTCGTTACTGGTCCTGTATTTGACTATCTTGAGGAAAACCCAATTTATCAAAAACTTTAATCAATCTTATAGGGCAATATGCCAGTAAAAAATCTGTTTTAGTTCTTGAATTATATGAAAATCAGATTACTATTCTACAGCTTATTTTTAACAAGCATTTTAAATGCCCAAAGTGATATTCCTATTTTTCAATGGAAATCTTATCTACCTCATTTAAATGGTGAAGTAGTGGCACAAAGTGAGAATAAAATTATTTACGCTACAGAATGGTCCCTTTTAACGATCGATAAAAACGACATGAGCTATGACTTTCTTAGTAAAGTAGAAGGCATGAGTGATATTGGGATTAAAGATTTAAACTATGATCAATTTAACGATCAACTAATTGTAGTTTACGATAATAGCAACATCGATATAATTAAAGACGATGAAATTTTTAACGTAAATAACATTAAAAACAATACCAATATAGTAGGAGATAGATCCATAAATGCATTAGAAGTTGCCAATGCCAACTCGTGTTATTTTGCTACTTCGTTTGGCATTGTTGAGTACGATTTGGAAAATAGAGAATTTGGATTTACAACCTTCACAGAGTTAAAAGTAGAGGATATTACTTCATCTGATAGTAGACTTTATATTGCTACTGAAGATGGTATTTATAGTGCTGTGTACAATGCAAATGTCAATCTTGCGGATTTTGGAAATTGGGAATTGATGGGTGAAGAAGTCGGATTACCAATGATCTATTCTTCGAGTATCGTACATTTTTATGAAGGCAATCTATATGCGATTGTTGATAACGTATTGATGAAGCAAGAAGATAACGGTCAATTTGTGAGTCTTTACGAAGAAACTAGACCTGATTATATTTTCACTTTCGTGAATAGTGGATCAAGGTTAATGGCAGGGGTTTGGAATCAAAATATTACTAGTGAAGTACTTTTTTTTGAAGAGAATGGAAACTATACTACAACTGAAGAAGGATGTGTTTTACTAGTACAAAATGCTATTGAAGACGAAACAGGTAGAATATGGTTTGCGGATTTGTGGAGTGGGATAAGACGGATGCCTTCTTTTGATGCGGAATGTAACTTTCCTATTTCATTTAATTCGCCGAGCGCCGAAACAGCTTCTGATATTACTTTTAAGGATGGAAATGTTTTTGTTGCCTCTGGTGGTGTCACTGACTCTTGGGGCCCTCTAAGTTTTAGAAGAGGAGTTTATCGTTTGCAATCAGATAAATCTTGGAAGAACTATAATCAATTTACCTTGCCTGATATAGGCGATAACGACTTGTTGAATTTGTGGCAGATAGAAAGTCACCCTTCTTTACCCTTGGTTTATGCCGGTAGTTTTTTTGGAGGCTTGTTAGAAATTAATACTGAAACTGAAGAATCTAGGGTTTTTACCAAGGATAACTCCACTTTACAAGGCACGCAGGGTGATGAAAGTAGAACTAGGATTTCTGGGATGGCCTTTGATAATCAGGACAATTTGTGGGTAACCAATTTTGGTGCTCCAAAACCATTGTCTGTCTTTACTTCTGATGGACAAGAGTTTTCTTTTGATATGGGTAGTAATGATCAACTGGGTCATTTAACCATTGATAATTTGGGCTATAAATGGAGTATTGCAGTTGGTGGTAACGGAGGTGTTTATGTATTTGATGATGGTGGTACTCCTAATAATCCGACGGACGATAGAACACCCAAATTTTTTAACACAGGAAATAGTGTGTTGAGTACTAATTTAATTAACTACATCAAAGCAGATTTAAACGGTGATGTGTGGGTAGGTACTGCTGAAGGACCAGTTGTCTTCGAATGTGGAAGTGGAGTATTTGATCCTTCTTCAGATTGTCGAGGATCTAGAAGACGTGTATTACAAGATAGCATAGCCGCCTTTCTTTTACAAACAGAAGATATAAGAGTTATAGAGGTAGATGGTGCCAATCGAAAATGGTTTGGAACCAGAAACGGAGTATTTGTCCAGTCAGCAGATGGTGAAACTCAGATTTTACATTTAACGGCCGAAAATTCTCCTCTTTTCGATAATACCATTACAGCCATAAATTTTAATGAAGAAACTGGAGAAATGTGGATTGGTACAAACCAAGGAATGCAGTCCTTTAGAACTGAAGCCTCAAAACCAGAGAGATCTCACCAAGAGAGTAATGTTTTTGCTTTCCCTAATCCGGTAAGACCTGATTACATGGGACCCATAGCCATAAAAGGATTAGTGGAGGACTCTAATGTAAAAATTACTGATATCAACGGACAACTTGTCTTTGAAACGAGTTCTCTAGGAGGTCAGGCCATTTGGGATGGAATGGATTATAATGGTAATAAAGCAGCTACTGGCGTATACTTAGTTTTTAGTTCTTCTACAGATAATTTTCTCGATCCTGATGCCATTGTAACTAAGATATTGATTGTAGAGTAGGTTTAAGCTTGTCTATCAATTCTTGATAAAAATCTTCATAAACAGGAAGAATATTTTTGATCGAAAATTCTTTTGCTCGATTGAGAGAAGCGACCTTCATTTTCTTATGTAAATCATCATCTTTCAATATTTCAAGTGCACATTGTGACATGGCGTCCACGTCTCCTAAAGCACATACAAAACCTGTAACCCCATCTAAATTTACCTCTGGCAATCCACCAACGTCTGAAGAAATGACAGGGACTTCGCAAGCCATCGCCTCTAAAGCAGACAGACCAAAGCTCTCTTGTGCTGAGGGTAAAATAAATAAGTCTCCCAAGGACAATAATTCTTCAACAGCATCTTGTTTACCCAAAAATCTAATTTGATCACATAGTCCGATTTCTCTACATAGTGTCTCTAATTTTGGCCTTTCCGGTCCGTCTCCAACAAGAAGCAATTTTGAAGGTATTTGCTCATTTACCTTTTGAAACACTTTAATCACGTCATCGACCCTTTTTACTTTTCTAAAGTTTGAGGTATGTATTAGAATTTTTTCACCATCAGGGGCAATAGCTTTTTTGAAATGTTCCTTGTCTGTTTTTTGAAACCTGTTGAAATCAATAAAATTGTAAATGACTTTTATGTCAGTAGTTATATTAAAATGTCGATTAGTCGCTTCTTTTAAATGATTAGAAACCGCAGTCACTCCATCAGAATTATTGATACTAAACTCTACGACTGGAGAATAAGTCTTATCATTTCCTACCAATGTTATATCTGTTCCATGCAAGGTCGTCACGATCGGAATTGCGTAATTTTTTGATTTCAATATCTGTTTTGCCATGTAGGCAACTGCAGCATGAGGTATTGCATAATGGACATGAAGTATATCTAATTTCTCGTACGAGATAACATCTACTAATTTGCTTGCCAATTCAGTTTCATAGGGACTGTGTTCGAAGAGCGGATAAGAACCCGATGAAACCTCATGGTAGTAAACATTTTCTTGGAAAGAATTAAGTCGGGCGGGTCTTTTATAGGTAATAAAATGCACTTTGTGGCCTTTTCTTGCTAATCCTAATCCCAGCTCAGTGGCAACGACTCCACTTCCTCCAAAAGTTGGGTAACAAACAATCCCTATTTTCATTTGCATATTTTCATCAAAGATAAGATACTTGTGAGCGCTTTTAGTTTGAACAAAATGCTTTAAGAACTGTTTAACATCGGCACTACGACAAATACATGTCCTCTGTATATAGCATAAAAGAATTAGAAAAATTGTCTGGGATAAAAGCCCACACATTGCGTATATGGGAAAAACGTTATGGTATAATCCAACCAAAGCGTACCGAAACCAACATTAGGTATTTTTTGGATGAGGATTTAAAGCAGGTTTTAAATATTGCTCTTCTTAATAAAAATGGACATAAGATATCT
This sequence comes from Saprospiraceae bacterium, assembly GCA_020631135.1. Classification (GTDB taxonomy): domain Bacteria; phylum Bacteroidota; class Bacteroidia; order Chitinophagales; family Saprospiraceae; genus JAHDHU01. Next base: position 13,782 of record JAHDHU010000008.1, read on the forward strand.
AAAATAGCCTTAATGGGCGAACAACAAATTTCTCAAGAAATTGAGAAAATATCTCAATCTTCTGTTGGGAAGCATGAGGAAATTGATGCAATCATATTGGCTATTCTAGAATTGAATTCTACACGAACTAAGAAAATATTAAATACCAAAGTAGAAGTCCTTGGTTTTAGAAAAGTAATCGATGAATTTATTTATCCATTACTCGATAAACTTGGAATGATGTGGATTTCAGGTACCTTAAAACCGGTTCATGAATCCTTCATTAGATCCATTATAAAAAACAAAGTTTGTTCTGAAATCGATAAGATTGCAGATCCAAATCCCAATGCATCGAAGTTTATTATCTATCTGCCAGAAAATGAAAACCATGAGCTAAGTATGCTTTTCTTGGAGTTCATTTTAAAAAATAAAGGAGCTTCTGTAATCAACTTGGGAGAAAAGATTAGTATCCACGACCTTTTTACTGCCAATCAGATCTATGAAGCCGATTATGCTTTTACCATTATAAATGATAGTTTAAAAGACGAGTCTCTTCAGTCAATGATTGACTTTTTATCCCACCATATTCCTGATGTTACCCATCTTTTTACTGGTTTTCAATTTGTTAAACAAGATTTGTCTTTCGGGGCCAATTGTAGATATATCGAAAATTTAAATGCTGTAGAACAGTATATTTGACATCTATTAATTAATAAAACGATAATCAAATGAAATCAATAATTCAATTAAGCATATTATCTATGTTTATGTTACTCTCTGTTTCATGTAAAAAAGATACTAAAGCGACTTCACCAGCTGGAGAAATGGCTCCTGTTGCGGAAGCTACCGGCACACAATACAGTGTGGTTCCGGCCAGAAGTTTGGTGACCTGGGCTGGTTCAAAATTGGCCGGTACCCATACAGGCACTTTCCAAATCTCCGAAGGAAGTATTAGTGTGGATAAGGATAAGATATCTGGTGGAAAATTTATCATCGATATGAATAGCTTAACCAATACAGATTTGGCTGCCGGAAGTGGAAAAGAAGACCTTGAAGGACATTTAAAATCTGCAGACTTTTTTGATGTTGCTAATCATCCAACTGCGAGCTTTGAGATTACTAAGGTTACAGAACTTGAAGGAGCTAAAGATGCTAACTCTTTAGTTTATGGAAATCTAACCTTAAAAGGAGTGACTAAACAACTTGGATTTAAAGCGCACATAAATTACAGAGGTACAGGTGTTTCAGTTACGACTCCAGAATTTTCTTTTAATCGTACAGATTTTGGAATCAAGTATGGTTCTTCAAACTTCATGGACGTCATGAAAGACAAAGCAATCAATGATGAAGTGTCGCTTTCTATTTCCTTAGGAGCAATGTAGAAATCTTATACTTATGATATAGATAGGGGACGAAAGTCCCCTTTTTTATTTGGAAAAAATGATTTCCATTAAGGTGCTGGTGTTTAAATCTGATTTAAGCAACTGAGTTTTTTTCTTACCATCATCAAAATAGGAGAAGCCAACGGTAACCTGTGGTACTATCCCTTCATCCACTGCATGTAAGAGAATAAAATTTTTACCTTCAGTGTTGAGTTTTAATTTTAATTTGATGGGCTTTTCTTCTATTGATTGATTTTCTAAAACCCAATCACCATTAAAGTTTAGAGAAACCTTATCTCCATCCAATAACTTATGATCAAACAGCTCAACTCTCAATACATCATTCTTCGTGACCAGCTTTTTACTTTCTTCTTTAATTTTTCGATCCTTAAGCACTTGAGGTAACTCTTCGATATTGTCATCTGAGCTGGCTATCACATCTGGTGCTTTTAATTTTTTAGGATACAAGACCTTAAACATGGGTGGCATATCTAAAAAATGCACAAATGGATAATTGTTGTCATCTAAAAATCGATTGCAAGTAAATGATACTCCGGATGCGACCGTATTTATAGTTGAGGTCAAGATATTATTGTAGTAGTAATAAAATTTTCCATACCGGATATAATCTTTAGGAACACTCCCATCATTTTTAAAGGCCAAGGCTTTTTCGTGAGCCTTATTGGAGTTTTTAACTATTGATTTCATTTTTTGTGGATCAATCAAAATATCTTTTAATGGAGCTAATGATCTTTGTTGAACCAACAAGAGTTGACGCAAATTAATGTCTTTCTTTTGTCGAATTTCTTTTAAAAAATCTGTCGTGGCCGAATAGCTTTTTCTTAGATTTCTGTAGGCAGTATTTTTTTCATCTGTGGAAGACTTTAACGGTATGGTCTCCACCAGGTTTTCTAGTTTATTGCGTAAGACATAGATCTGATCAAAATATTTAACTCCTAGCTCTAATTTTTGATAAACTTTAGTCAAGTGTTCTTTTTGTTTTACATCATTTCTCGCAATGTATTCACCAGTTTCAAATCTAAGGTCATTTAATTTTTTAGACAATGAAAAAATTTCTGCACAGATGTCATTAAATTTTTGTGCATCTGGTCCTAAAACGCTTCCTTCCGATTTTAGCCTAGGGAAAAACTCTGACGGACTCATCCCACGATGTTCGTAATAAGAAATTTCGGAAAAAACATCTCGACCGAAATCAGTGTTTTTAAAAACGAAACCATCAGTGGCATCCACGTAAGTATTGACTTCATTATTAAAACTTTGCATCATGAGATGTGCGATCGTAATTCCATGAATGCAGTCGTTCGTAAAATCTATGTAGTTGTTTACGGCTTTAACTTTTGGATCTATTTTTTGCGCATTCGCGAATGCGGCGAAACAAAGTAGAACCAATAATAAGAAGTTTTTCTTCATCGCTTAGGGTATACAAGAATAAAACGAAGGTAGAGCTAAATAGGTTATAAATATTATAATAATTACTCATGAACGAATTGGTTATTTTTGTATTTCGAAATTTTAATGTGAATGAGGGATTTATTTGTTTATAACAGTTTAACCAGACAGAAAGAAAAATTTTCACCAATAAACGACGGCTTTATAGGCATGTATGTTTGCGGACCTACCGTCTACAGTGATGTCCATTTAGGTAATGTTAGGACGTTTATGAGTTTTGATATGATTTACAGATATCTTAATTATCTAGGATATAAGGTGAGATATGTGCGTAATATCACAGATGTGGGTCATTTGACGGATGATGGAGAGGATCGTATGTCTAAGGGTGCGAAAAAAGATCAATTGGAACCAATGGAAGTAGCGCATAAGTATACAGTTGGATTCCATGATATGATGCGCATATTTAACACACATTCTCCAGATATCGAACCAAGGGCTACAGGTCATATTATAGAACAGATAGAAATGGTTCAACAAATTATAGATAATGGTTATGCTTACGAACAAAATGGTTCTGTATACTTTGATACCATTAGCTTTATGAAAGAACACAAATATGGTGAGCTTTCTGGTCGGGTTGTAGATGAGCTTTTGACAGAAACCAGAGATTTAAAAAACCAAAACGAAAAAAGACATCCTAGTGATTTTGCAATATGGATGAAAGCATCTGATGATCATTTGATGAAATGGAATTCTCCATGGTCGATTGGCTTTCCTGGATGGCATTTAGAATGTTCTGCCATGAGTACTAAATACCTTGGAAAATCTTTTGATATTCACGGAGGTGGAAACGATTTAAAATTTCCTCATCACGAAAACGAAATCGCTCAAAATGTGGGTGCTTGTAAATGTAGCCCTGCTAATTATTGGTTACATACCAACATGCTATTAATGAATGGAAAGAAAATGTCGAAGAGCGATGGCAATACCATTACGCCAACAGAACTTTTTACTGGAGACAGTCCTCATGTAACCAAAGGTTATGACCCTATGGTAGTAAAATTCTTCATGCTGCAAGCACATTATTCTTCGACCATTGATTTAACTAATGATGGTTTATTAGCGGCTGAAAAAGGATACAAAAAGTTAATGGAGTCAATCAAGGTTTTGGAGTCCTTAGAAAGTAATTCGGAGACAGGATCACTGGATGAACAAGTGGAGGTTTTGTTAGAATCTCTACATCAGAATATGTCGGATGATTTTAACGCGCCCAAAGTGATTGCCAATTTATTCGAGTTGGTAGCGAAAATCAATGGACTTAAAGGAGGTCAACTTAAACTTGAAGACATTTCGAAATCTTGTTTGGATAAAATGAAAAAGCATATTCACGAATTTGTTTTCGATATTTTAGGATTAAAAGATGAACTTTCGTCTGACAATAATAGTCATTACATGGAAGGCTTGATGTCTCTTATTTTAGACATACGTCAAAACTCAAGAGAAAAGAAGGATTGGGATACTTCTGATAAGATCAGAGATACCTTAAACGAATTAGAAATCAAGATTAAAGACGGAAAGGACGAAACCAGTTGGTCCTTAAATTAAACATATGAGATCTATTAAAACACTTCACTTATTTATTTCAGTTCTTGTTTTTTCTTTTTTGTTCAACTCCTGTAAGGAAGAAGCTAAACCAGTAGTAAAAACTCAAAAAAGAGTTGACATTCCTAGTTTTGACGGACAGGGTGCTTATAATTATGTGCAAAAGCAGGTTGATTTTGGAGTAAGAGTCCCAGGTACGGATTCTCACAAGGCTTGCAAAGAATGGTTGGTAAAAGAACTCGAATCAAATGGCGCGGAAGTTTCTGTTCAAGAATTTAAAGCGAGCTTTTTTGATGTAAAAGATGCGGATGCTTTTAATATCATTGGACAAATAAATCCTGATCATAAAAACCGCGTTTTATTGGCAGCACATTGGGATTCGAGATTGCTTGCAGACAAAGACGATGAAGATCAAAATAAACCTATTGATGGAGCAGATGATGGAGGTAGTGGGGTAGGCGTTTTATTACAAATCGCCAAAACCATTAAAGAAAACCCGATTGATTTAGGAGTCGATATCATCTTTTTTGATGCGGAGGACAATGGTGAAGATACAGATGATGGGAGTAAAACACTCACGTGGTGTTTAGGATCACAATATTGGATGAGAAACAAACAACCAAAAAACTACAAAGCCAAATTTGGAATATTATTAGATATGGTAGGATCGAAAGGAGCTAAGTTTCCATTAGAAGGTTATTCAACTAGATTCGCGAAAGCGTACCAAGACAAAATTTGGACCCTAGCAGGCAGAATGGGTTATGGAGATTTGTTTATGAAAGAAAACAAAGGATTCATAACTGATGACCATGTTTACGTAAGCCAAGCAGGTATTCCTATGGTTGATATCATTAATTTACCTGGAGACGAAAAGTCCGTATTTGGACATTATCATCATACTCATGATGACAATATGAACAATATCGATAAAAACACCTTGCGTATAGTGGGTCAAGTGGTCACTGCTGCTCTATATAAGGAATCAGAAGGTAGCTTCTAAGACTTTTTATTTCGCAGAAAACTGCTAACTTTATATTACAAATTTTTATAATATATAATATCGATAAAGAATGAAGACAATCTTTACTTCTGTATTTCTGTTTGTTTTAAGCTTTGGAGCAATATCTCAAGTGAGCACTGATCAGTATTCTGTGATTACAAAAGTCTCCGCCGACTGGTGTACGCTATGTGGTGGTTGGGCCTGGAATGCGTTTGAAGATATGAGAGATCAATTGGCCGATAAGAATGCCATTTATGTAATGGCTCATCATACAGGTGGACTTTCAAATGAGGTCTCTACTGCTTGGGCTGACAATCTTAATCATCAAGGGCAGCCTCGATTTTTTATGAACAATGATTTACAATCTATAAACAGCAACAATGTGCCTACAGTTACAACAAGCATAGGCGAACAAATAGATCTTTTGGCATCACTAGGTGCTTTCGCAGGAGTACAAGGTCAAGGATCAGTAACTTCAGGTTCTAATAAATTGTATGCAAATGTTGATGTAGAATTCTTTTCAGAATTGCAAGGTGAGTACTTCCTAGGTGTTTATACCGTACAAAATAATGTTATTGCTAATCAAGCAAGTCAGGGTGTTGTACAACAACCCAAACTATTGACTGGAGCCTTTACTGATGATTGGTTTGGGGTTCCTTTGACAAATACGACTGATGTTCAATCTTTTGAATTTGAAATTGATCAACCACAAGACTTTAGTTCTGCTGATGGTGATACAGAAATTTTAAGCGTGATATGGAATAAATTGCCCAGTGGTGCGTATGTATTTTTTAATGCTAGTGTAAATGGTACAATTAATTCTACGAGCAATACCATCGAGTTAGGGAATGCATTAAATCAAATGAAAGCTGGTTTTAATGGTAATCAGTTAAAGGTAAAAATTGATGCTGCACAAAAAATTGATGACGCAAGGTTGATCGTTAGAAATATTGTAGGTCAAAATGTTTCGAGTAAATTATTAGAACTGAACAAAGGTGATAATTCAGTTAATATGGATAATCTTGAAATTCCTGGTGGATTGTATATTTTGACCCTGGAAGCCGGAGATCAGAAAATATCTCAGAAGGTCTATAAGTAAGTCTCTTTTTAAAGAATAAAAAAAACCCTCGACTTTTAAGTCGGGGGTTTTTTGTTTAAACCAATACCATTTATTTAAGACGGATGAATATTACCCGATCTAATTATGTAAGGATTAGTTTAAGAGTGTTACAGAATGTGAATAACTTTTAGAATGGGCTCCCAAAAATTCTAAATTTAGAGTGAAAACATAAACTCCAGGAATGGCCTTTTCTTTTTTGAACCGACCATCCCAAAATTTAAAACCTGGTTCCCAATTTTCATTTTGAATGGATTTAACCAGATTTCCCCAACGATCAAATAATTGAAAATCTACAATTTGTATATCTGTTGAAGCCAAACCAGGTTCGAAAAATATTTCGAAATAATCGTTGATTCCGTCTTTATTCGGAGAAAAAGCATCAGGGATATAAGGATCCGTTAGTTTGAATATCTCGAGATTATAATTTTGAACACATCCATTTTCATCCGTTAGGCTCAATTGATAATTTTCTAAACCTTCCTCAAAACTATAGGATGGGGCAGGGCAGTCGTTGCATGATAATCCTATTTGAGGTTCCCATGAGCTGGAAAAATTACTTGGGATATTGATAGGAATTAAGTCTGAATCATTAGCTAAAACAACTAGAGTATCTAAGGTGGGGAAATTTAATTCACTTTCCACAAAAGAAACGATGAGTTGCGAATCGCATAATTCAGGTCTCGAATAAATAAATGTATCAATTGAACCAGCAGTATATGAACTTCCTTCAAATACGATACTTTTATTTGGACAAACAAGTACTTCCAAAACATTCTCAGCGAGAGGCTCAATTTGTAAATCGATAAGCACAGTCGAATCGCACCCATTTTCAGCAATAAAATTTTCTTGTCCTACTGGATTTGTCAGATTATAGCTGTTTCCGTTGATCTCAAAATTTGTGCTAAAATCATTGGCACACAAGTGCTCATCAAAAACGCTTATAAAATCTTCCAAAAGTTTTAATTCAATGGTAATAAATGAATCACAACCAATGTCATTGGGAATAATTTCAAAACCTTGAAGATTGGTTTCACCATACTCCGTACCGTTTATGGTAAAAATTTGGTTGGTATTTTTACATATGGTTTCATCGAAAATAAAAGTGGAATTTTCTAAAATTTCTACTGAAACATCATAAATAGTATCACAATTGGGACCGGGAACTGAGATCGTGGCAGAACTACTGTTAACGGTAAAGATGGCAGAACCGATAACTATCTGTTCCGAACTTCCTTCACAAAATTGAAGATTAATATCTATCAGCTCGTCTTCTAAATCAAAAACCAAATCGATGTAAATAAAAGAATCACAGCCTTCTGCGTTCATGAGCTGTTCTACTCCAGATGGGTTGGCATTATTATAAAAAACATTATTAAACACCAGATTTACCTGCTCATCCACACAGTAATGATTTTCTACGATGAGCTCTGAGTTTTCGAGAAAGTTGAGTTGAACGGTTACCATAGAATCACATCCGGCCGAATTAACCAAGAGTTCTGTACCCACTGGATTGTTTTCATTATAAGTAGTCGATCCCACGAGAACTTCAAATGGATCTCCAGAACATAGCTCTTCAATAATTTCTAATTGATTATCCAAGACAGTTATTTGCGTATTGATGATGGTATCACAATCTAAACTTGAAAATAAAGTGTCTAAATAATTTCCCTCTTCAGTTAGGATCGCTCCAGAAGGGGAAATGTGAAACCCACCATTACATATTTCGAGACTCTGATGTTGTATGATATCTCCATTGGCGATATCACAGCCCAAGGCAAAAATATTGCAAGCCAAACGATCATTGTTATTAAGCACTTGATCACCTTCCGAAAGCGCTCCACCACCCATAGAGGAGAAATAACCGATGTCACCAATAATTAGATCATTGGTTGCATGATCCAATACAAGGGTAGGTTTTTCTTGCTCATCCATAGCCAAAGGGGTAAATCCGCTTGCGGGCGTAGAAGTGATAATTCCCTGAAAAAAACCTCCCTGATTAAAATTGCTTACGATGCCAAAAGGACCGTCAAATATTGCGAAAAACGCATTGGCTCCTGGGATTGGGAAATTTGGATTGTCGTTTTCATCTTCCACAGTGTACCCCCAGATTTTTGCTTCTGCCTGGGGGACGATGGCCAAGTTTTGAGAGCACTCAGTGGACCAAGCATATATTTCATTTAAGGTTTGCTCTGATAATAAAGATACCGCTGCATCAGTAGTGAAGGTGAGAGAATCCTTAGGATAATTCCCTACATAAAAAATGTCGCAATTATTGTCATTGATTTGGCTACTCGATGTAAGGTTTTCAATGGGAACAAGATTTACCCTGCAAGGTGAAATTCCATCGGGGCCGAAATTATCAGGATTCAATAATTTTTGAGTGATGCCTACTTCTTGAATGGAACAGTTGAGGGTTAAACCACAATTATGGCAACTGGTCGGGCAATATTGTTCCCAAGGCAAATAGCATATATTAATTTCAGAAACGGGATCGCAGGGACAGTCTTGGGCAACCAATGATTCAGGTAGTAATGCAAAAATGAAAAAAAATAGAAGTAGTTTTTTCACTTGGTAAAAGTATCCAAAATGATTCCAAGTTTTTAAAAACCAAGTTAGCTTTTAAATCCTATTATGCTGCATCGATGGTGTCTTGTCATTGTGGAAGGGGCAGTTGATTCTTTTGTTACGGTCGGGAGTGAGTGAATAGGATTGCAGCAGCTTGATGATGCTTAGCTCTGCTTTAATCTGGCTTATTTCCATCACTAATAAATTTTATTGAAAATATTTTTCCTTCACTTATAAGTGACACATGTAATCAATAAATGAACTAAATGCCAAATTTATAAGTTTGCTTTATTACTTATAAGTTAGATATCTTTGCTTTACCCTCACTTTTAAGGGCTTTTCATAATCAATTAGTGATGAATATTGGAGATAAAATAACAGAGCTTAGGAAAAAGGAAGGTTTGAGTCGCGATGCTCTTGGTAAGGTAGTCGGTACGTCTGGTGCTGTAATTGGAAGATACGAACGTAGTGAGATTACTCCTTCAGTTGAGATCGCTAATAAAATCGCTAAAGCTCTTGGTGTCTCTCTTGATTATTTAGTAGGTAATATTGATTTGGAACTTTCTGACAAACTGATGGATAGGATAACCGAAGTTTCTAAAATGACAGAGAAGGATAAAGATCATGTCTTCACCCTTCTCGATGCTTTTATCGCTCGTACTAAACTACAAGGCTTCGTTTAGTTAACCTTAAACTAAATCTCTTTTATCTGGATGTGTTATTCCTGGTATCTCTCCATTCTCATATGCTAAAAGAAACTGGAACCACTCATTCATCAATTTTACAATTACAGATGTTGGAATCTCAACTGGATCAAATTCATCAAAATTATTAGTGATTATTGAAGTATCTTTTTTAACGTCAACTACACACCAATCGCCTGTACTTAATTCAAATGATAATGATTCACCATTGATAACTTTGTCCAAGTTTTCAATTGCATCTCTTACTCCCTCTGATGTAGAATATTGATTCATTCCTAATTCATATAACATTTCATACTTCTTTGGAAAAGTATTTAGAATTGGATATTGCCTACCATCAATAAGAGTCTTTATGTAAAATGTTTTCTGGATCATTTGTTACAAAACAGGAAATGCTGATATAATAGTATTGTCAGAGTTCTTTAAATAATAATGTATCTTCTGACCAGTTGTTGTAAATCCTTCCCAGGTATTACCTGTAATATTTACTGGATTATTAGCCATTACGTGTTTAAGCTCATCCATGATTTTATTTTCATCCCATGTGTCTGGCCAAAAACTCTTTGTAGATGTTGAACCATCAGCTCTTTTTATAACAGCTTCATAAAAACCATCTGAAGTTTCTTTTAAACGATCAACAAGTTTTCTTGAGTTATCAGCTATTAATGCTGAAATATGATGGCGACCCCCGTTAGTTCCATGTCCTCTAAAAATATGCTCAACGGTATAGGTTACAATACTTGGATGATTAGCATGATTTACAACATCTGGAACATCTTTAATTCCTCTTTGAAGAGCCGTAGAAACACTCTCTAAAACATTTGTCTTAACCCTTATTCCAGCACCATCGAAAAGGAATTCCCACGCTTTAACCCTATTAGGATTAGAGTAGAACCAATTAATATTTTCTAAAGAATTTGGAGGACGCATAAAATCCACCTTAAATTGTGCGCGATTAGATTCATGGATTTTTCCTATTATAAAATCCATTTTATCTTTAAATAATTGGGATTTCAATCTATATACATCGGAAAGATCGAAAAACTCTCCAGCTTTAAATGCCTTAGTCATACCGTGTGTACTACCAATTATATCAATCATTCCCATAAGTAAATGTCCTCTATCATAAGCACATTGTTGATGGGTATCCTCAGGCGCAAAGACCAAACAAGATTCTGGTGGTGGAGGAATGTCTTTAGTAAATTGGCGTTGATTTTCTGATAAGTCGTAATCGTTTTGAAGAATTGGCAATAAACCAAGGCCCCACGTTTGACAATAAACATATTTTTTGTCCTGAAGACTTAGAGGTGAAGCACAACTTTGTATTAAGTCAATACTACCAGGGTAAGAAAAATATCGACCCCAATCATTGGCCGCTTCAGAGAGTTGAGGGAGCTTATCGTTGATGAAATAATAGCAGATTTGATCCACGTATTTTTCAGAATCTCGTCTTATTTGATAATACTCAGCACATTTAGACAAATCGGGTTGCCATAAGTTTACAATAAATTGTATTCCTGGAGTTAATAAGACGAAATCACATGCTTCTGCTTTGGTATGGGCTTCAAAAACGTCCAATATAGTATAGGCGAATTTCCTTAATTCGAAAGTTGAATTGATGAAACCTGCCCAATACGGATCACGAAGGTCATCAGAATTTTCCCAACATGGTTTTGGGATTATGATTGTATTGTCGTATTGCGCTAGAATGGCTATGGATTTTAAACAAGTCCAAAAACCAAATGAAGTTTTAATTGTATTTAAAGCTTCTTCAATACTAATTCCATAAGAATTTTGTTTTTCTACAGTAAGAATGGCAAGTAAATTTGCATTGTTAATAAACCCATACTTATTATCGTTTAATGCCAAGTAAACTTCATTAAACTCTTCAAAAGTGAAGCTTGTGGAATTATCCAAATAAGTAAGAATTTTATGAGTTTCTAATGCATGAATAAGGCGATCTTTTCCTCTACTTCTCGTTTTTACATACATTGCATCTTCCGTAAAGAATACAGAAAGATTTGCTCCGTCATAAGAATAGCCAATAAAATCATCTAAGGTCATTTCACCTCCTGCGCAAGAGAAGTCATCACCATAATAGGTTGTAGATACGGTTTCATCAGGATCGCTTTCTAGTAAGGTGTGTAAATTAGAGACTATAGCATCTACACAATAGGGAACTCCATCATATTCAAATTTTGAACCTCCTGACTGACCAAAAGCGATACAATTGATATCATCCAATCGTAAAACACATTCTTCGGTGGTGTAAGGGATATACTTTCCAGGAATACCGATGTATCCATTTTCTAAAAGGGTTTGAGTGATCTGTTCAGTATTGTTATTTATTATGTCAGCGACAGTATACTCGCTAGTTGTTTTACATCCATCATCAAATGTTATAGTGACTTGGTAGGTTCCAGCAATTTCAATACTTATTGAATGCGAATTTTCAAGATTGCCATTTGGGTACAACCATACGCAAGAAACAATTTCATTTTGATGGACAATTGAAAGTGCCTCAACACTTTCTGGACAGAGAGTTAGTTGTGGAGGATCGAATTCTATAGAATGATTATCGCAAGGGTCATCTGGATTGTTATTTATAGGATCACAAATGTCACCAAACCCGTCATCATCCACATCCAACTGATCTGCATTACTTTCATAAAGACAATTATCAACATCATCACAGATCCCATCTCCATCGACGTCGTTCCCTTGACATGGATCATTAGGATCAATAACTCCAATACATTGACAAATTTCATTATAGAAAGAACTTGGAGTGCTTTCGTTATAATCATTACAAGGTAAACCAGGAGCGATGTTGGGATCATGCGGCGCACAATCCTCATAATCACATACACCGTCACCATCCGTGTCGATTAAGTTTTCTTGAAAATTGCCTTGATATTGAGGACTGATTTGAGCAACAAGGTTTGAGACGAATATTGCACAAAAGAATACTGTCAGGATAGAGCGGATAATTGTTTTCATTTAAGATGGATTAGAATAGTTCCATATTCAATAATTGTTCCAAAATTTCAAATGTAAGATGGACGACGGTATTGGTAACGGTTAAAGCACCCGTTGTTTTTCTTTGGTATGAATATTGATCTAGATCTTATTCATTCATTTAACCCGATTCGTATGAGAACTATCATTATCTATTTACTACTTCCGATTTTTTTGTTGATTTCAAGTCCTGCGAACTCCATGATGATGGATGATGTGACAGTGATAGTGTCTAATGCGTGTGAGTCAAATGGATTAGGTACGATTGACGTAATGATAGATCCTTCTATAGCAGGACCATTTGATATTCAGTACATTCACACAAATGGTCCAGTTTGGCACGGTATAGTTTATGAAGCCTTTCATATACCAGCTGATTCTGATAGGTTGGATCTCCAAGGGGCTTCCTTAGGATCTTATTCAATACAAATTTTTGATTCTGATTGCCGTATGGTTCTAATTTCTAATATTGAAGTGACGTTTTCAGATTTGGAAATCAAAGAGCCGAATAATATTAAGCCTACTGATTGCGGAGAAGATAACGGTAGAATAAGATATTTTGGATCAATGGCCACCGGAGGATCTGAACCATACAGCTTTATGTGGAGTAATGGCTCTACCTCAAATATTTTGAACAACTTAGCAGCTGGAATTTATACGTTAACGGTTACCGATAATGAGGGTTGCACTCGTGAGAAATCATTTTCTGTAATGAATGCAAATTCTCCATCAATGGTTCAGTTAAATGCAAAACCTTCTTGTCCAAATATACCAAATGGAGAGATAATTGCATTATTTGAAAATCCAAATTCTAGCAATCCTTTAAATTTTGAATGGAATGTTCCAGGAGGAGTTCACTGTGCAAAGTATGGTAGTACTGGCACTTATCTTTGTAAAAACAATAATGTTTATCCTGGATTGTATAGTGTTACAGTAACTGACCCATTAACTAACTGTTCGACTGTATATAGTTTACCGATTGAGGTAATCAATCAAGAAAGTCCTTTAACAATAGATGATTCAAATCTTACTTTGGTGAATAATTGTGATGCCCTATCAATTGGGTCGATTTCGAATTTGAGTATTTCAGGTGGGTTTCCTGATCCCAATTCTGGTGATTATGAAATTTCTTGGAGCACTGGAGATTCAGAATTAGATATTTTTAACCTAAGTGAAGGTGAATTCACTCTTACGGTTGTCGATTATTGTGGCAATGTGGTAGAAAGGTCTTTCACAATTGATGGAAGTAATACAATTTGTGAGCAGATTAGTGTAAATCAATATACTTGCCAAGAAAATAAGCTAGAAATAATCCATGACCAAAACTTTCAAGGAGTCATTACTTGGCCCAATGGCAAAAAATTACATTTGGCTAATGGGGTGGTTTTTGGTGATTTAGAGTATAGTATTGACTCTCCAGGGGAATATTGTGTTTTTATAGAACCCGTAGGTTCCGAATCGTTTGAATCTTGTTTTACATTCATACCAGAGCAGACCATCCATTTGAAAATGGATAGTGAAACATTTGTTCCATTAGATACTCCTCCTCCTTTCACAAGTTTTTCTAATTGGAGCCAGCCTCAATTATGGGTGGAAGTAAATGGACAAATTGGGAATACAGAGTATGTATATGAATGGAAGAGAAAAAGATGCAATTGGGACGATACAGAGTATTTGAATGAAAATATATATTTGATAAATCCAGAAATTACGTATTGGTGTATAGAATATACTGTTAACGTATATCATCCTGATTTCCCGGATTGTGCCAAGAGTAAAACTATTATACTAAGTGACGAATATCCAAGCTGTAATACGCCAAATTGGGATGAAAATTATGTTTATTATTGTGGTTTGGATCATACCTTTTCTATCGACTTAAATCCTGGAGATGGTTGTTTATATCCATATGATGAAGCTAAGAACATTCAGTTTATTTGGCCAGATGGTGAGATTTCTATAGTAAACAATGCAACTTCCCAAATTATTGGTAGGCAATCATGGTCACCACCTTCATATGCTACTTATAAATTTCAAATTATTCATGAAGAGGAAGGATTTCCATTGTATGAGAATATTACATACGCTAATTTTCGTCCTGAAAATTATCAATTTCATGCAAGTAACATAATAGACGGTAATTATCCTCCGTTGCAGGGTTATGGCGAACTTTATTTTGGTTGTTTTACATCTGTCGATTGTAACAAAAAGAAAAAATTTTTCTACTATCAACACAAACCTTCGAATTCTTTATCACCTTGTAATTCAGGTCAACTAAATCTTGGTTGTTCTATGGAACCTTTCGATGTTCCTAACGATGTTGTATATTCTGCAGTGGAAGGACCAGGTGATTGTGTTTATTGTATTTATTATTCAGGATTGCCTATTGCAGGTAGTTATCCCTATGTGGCCCTGAGTTGTCCAAACTATCCGGATTGGGAAGTAGGTATAGAATGTGATTTTGGAGAGTGCCCAGCTGGCATGTATTGTAATGAGCATGGCATTTGCCAACCAGCATGTTATCCTTATTGTGAAGAATGGGAATACTGTGACAACGAAGAAATTCCTGAAAACGGAGATTGTGTAGAAGGTAATGAATGCGATGAAATTATTTGTCCTGAAGGAATGATTTGTTTTGAAGGCGAATGCATTGAAACTAATTTATGTGAAGATTGTGAGGAACATGAAATATGCGTAAACGGAAAATGTGAAAATAATCCCAATTACTGCTATCCTCCATGTGTTCCAGGTCAAATATGCGAAAACAATGAATGCATAGGATGTCCTGATGTATGGATAGACATTGCGTATACAAACAATAATGACTGTTTTATAGATTTTAAGGTTTATACAACGGAATCATTCTTAGGTCAAGTGATCATTTATCGAGATAATGAGGAGATTCATAATGCAACAGAAAATATCAGTGAATTTTTCGGTCCAACTGAATTTAGTTATAAGGTTCCTTCAACCACTGATTCTCTCAATAAATTAATTTATACTTACAAGATAGAAGTGATTAATGTAGAGGAACCTAATTGTCCCATAACAAAAAGGAGTAGACCTGGAACATGGTGCAAATCATACTTTCAAGACGACGGTTGTACCAAATCTCTAACCGGAGGTGGTGGAACAGGTACCGGAACGGTTTGGACCAATATTAATTTTTCTAACCCTCAATCTTTTATTCCTCATATTTTTGGTGGTGTTCCAAGTAATCACAACACTGAAGTAGCCATGGTTGAGACCAAGGGTTTTACAACGGAGGGATTTCAAGCAGGCGTATCAAATTGGAAAGGAGAGGGTATGGAACAAGGAGAAGATTTTTCTTACTTTGCTACAGGAGATGGTGAAAAATCTTACGGCGAAATACAAGGAGAAGTTGGTGTGGTCGATGCCGTAACAAGACAAAAAGTATATGTTCCTTTTGCTCAGACTTATTCGGTTGTTCCAGTTGTTTTTGTGAATCGAATTGGTCAGTCCAGTGCTAATCCGAGTACTCCGAGAATTTCTAATGTTACGAAATTTGGATTTGAGCTTTACTTACAAGGCTCAAAAGCAGATCAAATTTCCGCTTTAGAGGAAGATGTCAGTTTTATGGCGCTGACACCAGGATCTGGAACCATAAATGGTAAATTGGCATATGTAGGTACCACAGGTCAAGTGGTGGGTGATAAGGATTACGTCATGGAGTTTCCTATAAACTTATCTAAAGAACCAATATTTATCGCAAGCATCCAATCAGAATCCGATAGTGATCCTGCCTTGATTAAATATACTTCCATAAGCCAAAACAGTATTGCCATGTTTTTACAAGAAGAAAATCATCTGGGATCAGGAGTAGGACACGCGGCTGAAAATATAGGATATTTAATTTTAGAGCCTTTTGATGACTGCGTAGATGACCCAGATCCTGTAGTAGATGACACGAGCATTGAGTTTAGAAATAATGTTGCCAAGAATCTAGCTGTAAAAGTTTATCCGAATCCATTTAAAAAAGTATTTTTCTTAGATGTCGAAACAGAGTCAAATACGTTTATGGTAGAGGTTTATTCTACAACAGGAGTAAAGCTATATTCTCAAAAGCATTCTAAAGGAGTTTCTAATATTGAAATGGGAGATTTTTCTTCTGGGATGTATCTATTGAAGATATTAGGGGAAAATATTGAATATAGTACCAGGATAATTCAACATTAAAATTATAGCGTTAAGATTAAAAAAACCCTCGACTGTTTGAGTCGGGGGTTTTTTATTCAATAGCCAAGAGGTCTGGAGACCTTTGGCAAAACAACTTTAGATGAAGGTCTCTGACCTCTCATTGGATTTAGGCCATCGGAAGAACATCAAGTCATTTAGAGGCCAAGAACCTTAAATGTAGTTTCGAATTCCGGGACGAAGGTGTACTCACCTCTCGTCTGTAGGAGTTCAAGACGAAGATCTCGTCGGCTTCAGTTGTTTCTAGTTGTCATTGTTATCTTCTAGTTTAAATTTAACCGGAAGGGTGTACTGTACATTTACTTTTTTGCCATTGTGTTCACCCGGGATCCAGGTATAGTCAGCATTCATTTTTGTCAACATTTTGTCAACTGCATTTTGAAGGTGTATGTCTGGACTCCTTAAAAATTCTTTGTTAAACACCCAGCCTTCTTTGTCGACTACAAATCTTACCAATACCATTCCCTCCACTCCATTATTTCTGGAAACCTCTGGATAAGTAAGATTGTTGTAAATATATTTTAGCAATTTTTCGTTGCTGCAATTTTGTAATTCATCTCCAGAAAGGGAAGGATCACAACCAGGGAATAATGGCATTTTAGAAGGTTTAATGAAAACTTGATCTTTTGACTCAGTTATTTTTACGGTCTCATTAGCACTGTCATAGTCAAAAATGGTAAATGTGTCAACACGCGTGATTTCATAAGGATCTTGTTGAGACGTAACTTTTGCATCGATCGTATTTACTTTTTCTATGACATTTGTTTCGGAATCTTCTTGTTGACAAGAATGTATAAACAATGAGCCGAAACAAAGTATACAAAACAAAAACGCAAAACGCAGAGGACTATTTTTAATTTTTTCTTGATTCATTTTTAGTAATCTTTTTTTAATGTTAGAAGAAAAGGGATTAATCATCCTCGGGCCCTGAGGATCTATAATTAATTGCAATAATATTTTTTTGTAATTTCTAAACTCCATAGAACTTGTCATGGCTTCATCCACTTGAAATTCATGCAGTAGTTCAATTTCTTTAGAGTACATCCATGATACTGGATGCCACCATACCAGTACCTTAAACAATTCGATAAATATTTTTTCGATCGAGTGATTATATCGGACATGTAATTTTTCATGCTGTATAACTGTAGCAACTGTCTCCGGATCCGAGCAAATATTATCTGGCAGCACGACGTATTTCAAAAAAGAAAAAGGAGTTTCTGTCTCGGAAGATCTTAGAAGCGTAATCTCTTCTCTTTGGTCCACTTTGGCTTTGCTTATTATCCTGGCAATTACGTAAAGTGAGTATAAAAAACGCACAGTAAAAAACAGTGTTATGGAAATGATTAGATAGAATAAAAAATCTTCTAAGCTGATTGTTTTTTGTACACTTAATTGTTCTCCAATTTCGCCAATCCCATTAGCCTGTATAAGGGTTTCTGGAAGTACAAGAGAATATATTAAAATTTCATTTGAAGCAAATTCGGGAATAAGTGGAAAGACAACACTTAGAAATATACTAGCCTTGATATACCAGCGCTGTATTTTGTAACTACTTGTACTGGATTTCAATAACAAATAGCCTAAACCAAACAGGGCCAATAAAGTGCTGAATTCAAATAGGAATGCGATCATAGTTTTTCGTTTTTGGTTTCTTCAATTAAAGAAGCGATTTCTTTAATGCTTAAGTTTTCTTCTTTGGCAATAAACGAGACCAACTCTTTCATAGAACCACCGAAGTAGCTTCCAACGAGTTTCTTCAAAGAAAATTTAGAATATTGTTCTTGACTTACAATGGGGAAATATTCAAATGTTCGCCCGAATGCTTTGTGGTTAACGAAGCCTTTTTTTTCTAAGATGCGTACAAAGCTCGAAATGGTGGTCTGAGCAGGTTTTGGTTCTTCCAATTTTTCCATCAGTTGGCTAACGGTGCTGGGTCCGTGTTGCCAAAACAATTGCATTATTTCTTCTTCTGCTTTGGTAAGCTTTTTATTTTCTATCATACTAATTTTTGGTCTTTTTGAGAAAGGCAATTTCTTTTAAATAATTTTTTCGCTCCAAGGCGTACTTCTTCCATTCCTTATTTTGGTGATCGGTATTTAAGTACTTTGTATAATACCTCACGCAAGTGCTTTTATCTTTATAATAATTGTCAGTAGCCAACGCCAACATAAAGTAGTTTTCTGGGTCTGTTTTATAGTCCAAAGATTTCTTGTAATGTTTGATGGCTAAGGGCCAATCTTTTTCCTCTTCTGCTAAAGTTGCAAGCTTATTATGATAAAGTGCAGTTTGTTTGGAGATGCCCGTTTCTAAAGCTCGACCAAAATGGAATTTAGCATCTTCCATCTCATCAAGGTTTTCGTAAGCTATACCCAAATAATAATGAACTGACTCGGCATTTGGGTTATTCAATAAAATTTGGTGCAGTGTATGTATTGCCCGATCGAATGAATCAACTTTGACCAGACTAAAACCGTATATTTTATTAAAGTATTCATCTAGATCAATCCTTCCTTTAACCCACCGTAATTGTTGAGCTACCTTAGGATAGTCTTTTAGCTTATATGCAATTTTAGAATTGATCAATTGCACTTTAATGTTTTCTGGATCTAAATCAAGGCTTTTGTTCGATAGAGAATCTGCGAGTTCAATTCTCGATGTGGCAAAATAAAGTTCAGCTAATGCGTTAAGGGTCACAATGTCCTTAGGATTTAACCTATGTGCTTCGTTGTAGTATTTTTCAGCTTCCAAAGTGTAACCTGATTTTAAATAAAGCAATCCAAGTTTTCTGTGATACAAAGCATTTGAAGAATCATTGTTAACTAAAGCAGTGTAATGTTTAATGGCTTTAGGTGGATTCAATTCGGCCTCAAATATTTTGGCCAATATCCGATGAGCAGCCAATTTATAAGTACTGTCAAGTAATAGCGAATCCAACAAGGGCTTGGCGTGTTTATTTTGACCAGTTCTTTGATAGAGATCTGCCTTTAGAAAGTTGCAATCATTGCTGGGACATTCTTTGAGTGCTTCCAATGCTGAGGCATAATTGTCTTTTTGAACAAAAGACCTTGCTGCATCTAGCGCCTCATTTTGACCATAGATCAAGAATCCGAAAAACATAAAGAATAAAGAGAAATGTAGTTTCACAATCGAAATATAACTAAAAATATAGTTATAAAACTAAAGCACTAGTTGATTTATTGTGTTTTGACAAATTTCTTTCAAAAATTTTGGTATACCTTAAACCAACTCACGCCTTTTTTTAAATCTAAAACTGGCCTAAATTCTTTTTTAACTTGAATAGAATTGCTGTCTTTGGTTTCAATGTTTGAATATATGAGAATAGAATTTTTTTCGTAATTGGCAGTGAATTCAGAAAATACATTTGTCGTATTCCGATATCCGGCATGTTTATTACGTAAAGCGTTTTTAGTTAAAAAGCCGCAAGTGATAATTGGCTTTTGGTCAGCTTGAGATTCAATGTAACTAACTACTTCTTGTTGGAGAGGTATAAAATCAAGGTATGATAAGTTGGTATCTCTAATTGGTCTTCGATCATTTATGGACAAGCCAGAAATACACAATAGTAAGATACTCAAACAACTAAATATTTTAGGAGTTAAATACGCATTCGCGAATGCGAAAAAAGACAGAATCAATGGAACATACATCGGTAACATATATCGACCAGTGTAAAAATTCAATGATGAGAATAGAATTAAAGAACAGGAAAAAGACAATAATAGTATCTGATTAGAATCAAGCAGTAGCCTTTGTTTTGTAAATTTTAAAGCATAAATAGTAATTCCGACCAAGGACAATAAGATCCAAAATCGAGCTTGATCAATGAAGTGATCCACAAATATTGGTTTGAGAGACTTTAATGAACTCAATGGATCTAATTTTAGCAAGTCGGTATGCTCAGGGTATAGAAACCAACCATGGGATGCTTTATTTGCCAATATGAAAATTCCAAAAACTAGTAATGGGCTTAATAGGAGCAGCATTCTTTTGATCAAGAATTTTTCCCTTTTTAGAATATGCATAGCTAGCATGTGAAGTAAACCTCCGGCACATATTACGATTCCGCTTTCTTTGGTCAGTATAGCTAAACCAGCAAACACAAAGTACAAGGTCCAGTTTTTTTGTGCAATACCGAAGACAGCGAAAAGTGAAAAAAACGCCAACAATATTTCAGGCAATAACATACTGGATTGAGCAAAAAATATAGATTGTAATATCAGATAGAAGACCACTACGACGCCTAATTTCTGATTGTATAATTTGCTGCTCACATAATAAGCACTAAGGATAAATATGCAGCTTATCATGAGTGAAAAAGCATGGAGACTTAACAAAGAACTACCAAATAATTTACCCCAAAGGGCTGCCAAAAAATGAAAAAGTAGCGGATGACCTCTGGACAATTCTACTGGAATGCTTGAAGGTGCAAGGGAAGGACCATGAAGGATCATCTCTTGGACAGCAGGCGCATAAACCCAAGCTTCGTCCCAAAAATGGGGTAGGGATAAATGGTTGAACTTAGCTACTATAAAAAGTAGTAAGCTCAACCCTAGTATAAATCGATAAATCAGTTGGATAGGAATAATTCCTTATTTTTTATTCTTCTTTGCCTCCCTCCTCATTTTTCTTTTCATCTTTCGAGAAAGCTTTTCTGGTTTAACTTGCTCAACTTCATCAACGCCTTGCCAATCGATATCCTTTTTAGGATGTACCAATTTCATTTCATCGATGAGGTGAGTTGCTCCCGCGTATTTATCCACGATAAACAAAATATACCGCGCATCAACCATGATGTTTCGACAAATTGAAGGATCATAATTGATATCACTCATTGTGCCTTCCCAAACTCGATCAAAATTTAATCCGACTAGGTTTCCATAAGCGTCAATCGCGGGACTTCCTGAATTACCTCCTGTAGTATGGTTTGTCCCGATAAAACAGACTGGTACTTTTCCGTTGGTATCAGCATATTGACCATAGTCCTTATTTTCGTACAACTCTAATAATTTAGGGGTTACATCAAATTCATAATCTCCAGGAACATATTTTTCCATGACACCATCTAAATAGGTTACAGGAGTATAATAAACTGCATCTTTTGGATTATACCCTTTGACTTGTCCATAAGTTACGCGCATTGTACTATTGGCATCCGGATAAAATCTTTGATTTGGAAACGTCTCTATAATGGATTGCATATAGATTCTCTGTAAAGAATCGATAATACTTTTTTGTCCATTATATGGTCCCGAAATTTTCTCATTGTAAGTTTTCTCCCATTCTACTCCAAGCAAATAAGCAGGATCAGTCTTAATTTTTGCAACGGCCTCGGCGGCATTCATCGCCAAAACTTTCATGGCTTTTTCTTTGTCGGTAAACACCGAATTTTCATAGACCAAACGAGCCAAATCACTATAATCAGTTTTACTTTTTGTTGAGTATTTTGAATCATTCAATGACTTTGGTAGATATTTTTTGTCAAGCTTTTCGGCATACAATTGAGTAAGTGCGACAAATACTTCTTGATCAATATTGGGTCTATAATTTTTATAAAAATTATCCAAAAAGCCGCTTAGTCTTTGTTTGTAGGCATTATACTCTTCTTCACCATTGTTGTCATATCGTTTTACCAATGCACGGATATACCTTTGCATATTTAGTAATTCAATGTTACGAATAGCAACCTCTTGATAATAATCTCTTGCCAGGGCAGACTCTTCAATGCTGCCGTATGCAGAATCGAAATCTTTTAAAATTGAGGCAGCATTACTGTCAGCATTTGCACGAACCAGCTTGTCTTCGAACTTTTGTTTTCGTCCCAGCGCGTTTGTAGTTTTTAAACCTTGATTTTCACCGATCCATTTTTTCCAATAATTAGCAACTCGAGCAAATTTTGAGGCGTACTGAATTCTCACGGCCTCATCTGCGCGCATATACTGGTCGATAATTTTTAAGGCGGTATCTCTGATATTAATTTTAGCAGGATTTAAAACATCCATGGTTTGTTTCACGGCGACACCTGGCAAGTATTGATTTGTCCTTCCAGGAAATCCAAAAACTAAGGTAAAATCGTTCTCGGCAACACCATCTAAAGAAATTGGCAAAAAGTGCTTTGGAACATAAGGTTTGTTGTTTTCCGAATATTCTGCAGGTTCATTGTTTGGTCCCGCGTAAATTCTGAAAAGTGCAAAATCACCGGTGTGTCTCGGGAAAACCCAGTTGTCAGTATCTGATCCAAACTTACCGATTGACTCTGGAGGAGCACCCACCAATCTTACATCATTGTAAGTTGTGGTAACAAAAGCAAAGTATTGATTGCCATGATAGAAAGGACGAATTTGTAAATCTTGAAAATCACCAAGAGTGTAACTGCCCTTGATACCTTCAAGGTTTTTATCGATGATTGACTGTCTTTCTGAATCGGACATATTGTCTGCAACGCCAGCTAGAGCTTTATCACTAACATCATCGATACGATCTATAAATCGAGCAAACAAGCCCGGGTTCGATAGTTCATCATTTTTAGTGGCTGCCCAAAAACCATTTTTAAGTAAGTTATTATCGACAGATGAATGCGATTGTATTTGGCCATAACCACAATGGTGATTAGTCAACAATAATCCTTGATCTGAAATTAACTCTGAAGTACAGAATCCTCCAAAATGGACTATTGCGTCTTTTAAAGAACTTTGGTTGATGGAATAGATATCCTCAGCTGTCATCTTCATTCCCATTGTCTGCATTTCACCTTCATTCAAGGCTTTGAGTAACTGGGGAAGCCACATACCTTCTCCTGCGAAGGCCATGACGGTAAAGCATGTAAATAAGGCTGAAAACAAGGTGGACCGAAGGGTTGTCATGATATAAGTTTTATTCTAATTCTTAAATTTGCGTAAATTAAAGCAACTTCATCAACTCCCACAAATGTATTTGAGTATTTGCTTGACAGTGAAACTGTTTTCATTGTCTCACATCTTGCCGATTTTGTTTTTTGCCGTACTTGGTGTTCTATCAATTTATGTAGCAAATACCTTTCTGGATGAGAAAGGAAAAAGAAATCTTGGGACTTTTTTGGCTTTAGTTGCGACCTCTGGCGTATTTATCAGAATGAGTGTTTTTATAAATTCGGGAGCATTTGACTTTAAGGAAGAATTGCCATTACACCTTTGTAGAATTTTGGCAATTTTAGCCCCATTTGTCATGTATTTCCGAAATCGATCGTTGTTGGGCATATTATATTTTGCAGTTTATGCAGGGACTTTAAATGCTAACCTCACCCCTGATGTTGACGCAGTCTTCCCTGAACTCTTATATTTTACGTATTGGATGATGCATTCAGCCTTACTCATTCTTCCTCTATACGCCATTTATGTATATGGAGTGAAAATCGACTTTAATGATTTCAAACGAAGTTTCGTGTTTATCAATACTTACTTCGTGCTCATTACTTTTATAAACTGGGTGTTGGACAGTAATTACTTTTACACCTGTGCTAAACCGGTTAGCAAAAGCATACTTGATCTTTTTGGTCCTTGGCCAGTATACATTTTAGTAACCTATGGAATAGGGTTGACACTAATGATCATTTTTTACCTTCCTTGGTATTTCAAAAACAAGTCTATTGAAAATCGACCAAGTTGATATCAAACACTAAAACAGAATTGCCTGGAATACTTCCATTACCATTGCTACCGTAACCATACCTTGAAGGAATAAAGAAAGTACCATTTCCACCTTTTCCAAGTAGAGGCATACTTATTTTCCATCCTTCTATGAGTCCACCCCAAAGTTGAAAATTTCTTGTTTCATTATCCTGTGTTTCGTCAAAGACGGTACCATCTAAAAGGTATCCGGTGTATTTTACCGTCACCGTGTGGTTAATGCTTGGCATTTCACCGTTGCCAGGGTCATTTATGATGTAATAAATTCCCTCTTCGGTTTTATCTGCTGTAAGATTATTGGTATTTAAGTAGTCCAATATCATTTCTTCTTCTTCGGCACTATTGTCGCCACAAGATGAAAGAGATGCAATCAACAAGAGAAATAGAAATAGATTTTTCATAATTATAATTACTGGGTTATAACGATTGGTTTTAATCCAATATCTCCTTCGATATTAATATTTATAAAATAATAACCAGGTTTGACAGAGGTTTGGAAATGAACCTCTTTCTTATTTCTAAAAAAATGACTTTCAACTATTTGTCCATAAACGTTAATTAAGTCTATATTGATGCTTTGTTTCGCATTCGCGAATGCGATACGGATATCCCCTAAATTGGGATTGGGATAAATGTCAAAATCAGGAATTACATTTATTTCTTTAGAAGGGACTGTTTGATTGCAAAGATCTGTGATCATATCACAGTAAGTTCTTCCAGCCACAGAGCAATCTAACACAAACGGGTTGGCTTTTCCATCTTGATAAGAAGCGATGGCTAATGTTCTTTCATATTCTTCTTGATCTACCGGATCATTATAATGCCATTGACATAAGTCATCAAGTTGATCCCAAAAGTATTGTGGATCTTGAGCATCGGCTTCTGATTTATACATGGTATAGAAATACATCATAGATCGTGCTATGTTGCCTTTTACAGACTCCCGTGGTTCGAAGTCATTGGGATCGGATTCAGAATATTTATCTATGTTGGAAGTAGGTATAAAGGCTTGTGTTTGGTTTAAATAGAACCACTCATCCGTATTATTGTCCGGAATTTCAGCATAAGGTTTCGTGCTTCGTTTAGTATTGACTATGACCCTGGCAGGGTACAAATGATGGATATCGCTTTTTGGATTACCATTATCTGCACCTTTTGATCTTGGATAGCTATGTTCAGTATTGATTCCATCATCCATACCATTCATATACAAAGTCTCTCTAGGGCTAGGATCTGTTGGAGATAGAAAGATTGAATGCTCTGTATAAATACAGGAAACTTGGTTGTTCTTGTTGTCAATTTCTAAATACATTACGTCTCGAGCATCTGCATAACTTAAAACAGTAGTTGTTTTAAAATCATCAACTAAGGCTGAAAGTAATTCTTGACCATCTAGGTTTGGTAAGACAGGGGAATGCCATTGGCCATAGCCTTCAAAACCGAAGGACATGAGAATAATGAGAAAAAAGAAAGGTGATTTCATACCGCAAAGGTACGATTGAATAAAGTACGAATGTTTAATTTAAAATTTTCTTTCTGAAAATTATTCCTTTTTTAGCATCGTACTGAGGTTGAACACCCAAATTCATTAATTGCTTTTTAAAAGGGAAGGTTTTAGCATCGATAATATAAATCTTACATCCCATAGACATAGCCAGTTCTTTGTTTTGACTTTTCCAACAATTGGCAAGTTCAAAAGCGGTGCTGTTATAATCTTTGTCCCACTTGTTACCTATTACAATCTCCAATTCGAAGATGCCTTTTTCGTAAGATAATAGCTTTGAAGAGACTCCATAACTAACACGATAATACATGTCAGTTTTTGTAAAATGTCTTCTATTTATTTGATCGATGTTCATAACACCCAACTAAGAGCAGAAACTATGCCGAATTCTGTCAGAATCGAACAATTTAATTTAAAAAGGGTTAAACAAATATGTCTATCGACTGCAACATTGTTTGGTTTAAAAGAGATCTAAGGAGTACCGATCATGAGCCTCTGTCCTTGGCATCGAAGGATGGTAGGTCCGTTATAGCCTTGTACATTTTGGATGAAGATCTTTTAAGACATGGCGACCTTTCTACGAGGCATCTTCAGTTTGTCTATCATTCGATAAAGAATCTCAAAAAGAAAATTCCAATCAATGTATTATACGGAAAAACAGAAAAGATTTTTCATGACTTGATAAGTTCATTTAACGTATTCAATGTGTTTAGTTATCAAGAAAGTGGAACAAGATTGAGTTGGGAAAAAGACAAATCAGTCAAAAAGTTACTAGACTTAAATTTGATTCCTTGGGAAGAGTCACAGCGTGACGGAATCGTTCGTGGATTAAGAAATAGAAAAGGATGGGATCAAGCATGGTACAGAACCATGAATACTGATTCTTCAAGCGATGTTAAAGATTCTAACTACTTAAAAGTTGTAAATGGATTCAAACTACCTAAATCTTTGCAACAGGAATTAGAAAATTATCCTGATAATTATCAATTTCCAGGTGAAGAAAAGGCTTTTAAATATTTACAATCCTTTTGTCTAGAAAGGGGTAGAAATTATCAAAAATTTATTTCAAAACCCACTGAAAGCCGTATGTCTTGCTCACGCTTATCTCCATATTTGGCTTGGGGAAACATTAGTATTAAGCAAGCTTATCAGTTTATCAAAAAACATAAAAACTACTCTAACAACAAAAGGGCTTTTAGGGCTTGTTTGACCCGATTAAAATGGCATTGTCATTTTATTCAAAAATTTGAAATGGAATGTGAATACGAAAACAGATGTATCAACAGAGGTTATGAGTATTTGGAGCACAATCGAAAAGAAGAATTTGTAAAAGCGTGGCAGACAGGGACAACTGGCTATCCGTTGATAGACGCTTGCATGAGATGTTTACACAGCACTGGATGGATAAATTTTCGAATGAGGGCAATGCTCGTATCATTTTTTTGCCATCATTTAGACCAATACTGGAAAGACGGAACCAAACATTTAGCCAATCTCTTTTTAGATTATGAACCAGGTATACATTATCCGCAATTTCAAATGCAAGCTGGAACGACTGGCATCAACACGATACGTATGTACAATCCAGTCAAACAATCTAAAGATCACGATCCACATGGAATCTTTATAAAAAAGTGGGTTCCAGAATTAGAAAACCTTAACGAGAATCAAATTCACGAGCCATGGAAATTGAGTGTGTTAGAACAGAAATTTATAAACTTTGAATTGGGAAAAACGTATCCAGCACCAATCGTTGATGTAGAAGAAAGTGCTAAAAACGCAAGGAAAAAAATTTGGGGACATAGAAGTCATCCTATGGTTCAAAAAGAAAAAAAGAGAATATTAAATAAACATGTGAGACCATGATGAAAATTATTTCAAAGGCAGATATATCGAATATGAGTAAAATATTTCGATTGAATCTTATCAACTCGATAACGGGTATCAAACCTGCAAATCTTGTTGGAACCAAAAGCTTGGACGGGAAAAGTAATTTAGCCATTATAAGTTCTGTAGTGCATTTATCAAGCAATCCTCCAATGGTTGGGTTTTTTATGAGACCAAGCAAAGAGGTTAGGAGAGATACATATGATAATATTTTACACATCCTTACTATACCATCAATCAAATAGAAACGAGTCAGATAGAAAACGCTCACTTCACTTCGGCTAAGTTTGAAAGAGAAGTTTCAGAATTTGATAGCTGTGATTTTCAGGAAGAATACCTGGAAGATTTTCCTTCTCCTTTTGTAAGAGGCAGTGCTGTCAAGTTTGGTTTAAAAATG
Organism: Saprospiraceae bacterium; assembly: GCA_020631135.1. Classification (GTDB taxonomy): domain Bacteria; phylum Bacteroidota; class Bacteroidia; order Chitinophagales; family Saprospiraceae; genus JAHDHU01. The sequence goes on from JAHDHU010000008.1 coordinate 42,253, forward strand.
GTTGATCAAAAACATCTCGAATGCACCAACACACATTTAGTCATAGGAGAAATACAAATTATTGCAATAAGAAATGAAGGCTTGTTGGGAGACGGTCAACTAGACTGGGAACGAATTAATGGAGTTGGTATCTCTGGTTTAAATCGATACTATGGATTGCAATTTTTAAATCAGTTTGAGTATGCAAGAGTTGAAGATTTACCGGTTTGGTAAAACAATAAGCCTTGAAAGATGTTAAGCTGACATGAAAAACTATCTTGTAATTGGAGGGTCTAACGGAATTGGTAAATCGATTGTAGAGATCTTACATGCTTCTGGAAATAAAGTTTGGGCCAGTTATAATCATAATCAAGTATCATTGCCTGGGGTGGAGTATTTTAAATGGCAGCACCAAGAAACATTTGATCAAGAAAATCTGCCAGAAACACTCGACGGCTTAGTATACTGCCCGGGTAGTATTGATTTAAAACCATTTAGTCGATTTAAACCACAAGATTTTATTGATGATTTTGAACTGCAAGTGATAGGTGCTATGCGTGTATTGCAAGCCAATGAAAAAGCATTGAAGAAATCTGATAATGCATCTGTTGTGTTGTTTTCAACAGTGGCGGTGCAACAGGGTTTTAATTTTCACACAAAGGTATCTACATCTAAAGGCGCCGTTGAAGGACTTATGCGATCATTGGCAGCTGAATGGGCTCCTAAAGTTAGGGTCAATGCAATTGCTCCCTCTTTAACAGATACACCTCTTGCTCAACGATTATTAGGATCTGACGAAAAAAAGCAATTGCATGCCGAGCGGCACCCATTAAAGAAAATAGGAGAAGCTAAAGACATCGCCGGAATGGCAGAGTTTCTTCTTTCGCAAAAATCGGGATTGATGACAGGTCAGGTGCTAAGTGTGGATGGCGGGATGTCCAGAATAAAAAACTAAATTATCAATGAACCTAGAGGATATTGATCGGATCATTGAAATGGCTTGGGAAGACCGTACTCCTTTTGCAGCCATTGAATTTCAATTTGGGCTTCCGGAGAGTGAGGTTATAAAACTGATGCGAAAAGAGTTAAAGCGCTCCAGCTTTGAATTGTGGAGGAAGAGGGTGCATTCAGGGGTTAGTCAAAAACATCTTAAAAAGAGAAACCCAGACATTGATCGATTTAAATGTTCGCGGCAAAAGATGATTAGTAACAATAAAATTTCAAAACGATAGCTTGAAAAAGCAAAATTTGCCGAGTAAAACATGTAAGGTTTGTGGTCTGTCATTTAATTGGCGTAAAAAATGGCGTAAGGATTGGAATGAAGTAAAATACTGCAGTGAACGTTGTAGACGAAATAAAAAAAAGCAAACTAAAGTCTATTGATTTAGTTTTTCCTCATCAATTATTTAAGGATTATTCTCTTTCAAAGACTAACCCGATATTTATCATAGAAGAATATCTTTTCTTCCGACAATATAAATTTCACAAGCAAAAATTAGCTTTTCATCGAGCCAGTATGAAAGCTTATGAGGATCGCCTTCGAAAAAAGGGCAGAGTGGTTTTTTATATCGATTCGATAGATGAACTTTCGGATGTAAGAAAACTCATATCTTTTGTTTCTCTACAAGGAGTGGACAGAGTAACTTTTATAAATCCAGTTGATAATTGGTTAATGCGAAGAATACATAGTTCGTGCAACCTAAGTAAAATTCAAATAGATCAAAAAGAATCCCCAGGTTTTATAAATACCACTGATGACTTACAAGAATTTTTTCGAACGGATAAGAAAAAATTTTTCCAAACCAAATGGTACATTGACCAAAGAAAACGACGGAATGTATTGTTGAACAAAGAAGGTGGACCAAAAGGAGGTAAGTGGAGCTTTGATGCGGAAAACAGGAAAAAGTATCCTAAAAATAAAGAAGCCCCAGTAATCAATTTTCCGGAGCCCACTTCTTTTGTTCAAGAGGCTCATGCATATGTTTTAAGGTACTTTGCAGCAAACCCAGGTAATTTAGATTCAAACTATTATCCAATTGATCACAGTCAATCTGAGAAATGGTTGCTTCAGTTTTTTGAGATTCGATTTCATGATTTTGGTCCGTATGAAGATGCAATTGTTGAGGCAGAGCATTTTTTAAATCATAGTGTACTCACACCTATGCTTAATACAGGTTTATTGACACCACAACTTATTATTTCTAAGGCATTGGCATTCGCCGAAAGGCAATCGATTCCAATAAATTCTTTGGAAGGTTTTGTACGTCAAATTTTAGGATGGAGAGAATTTATTCGGGGAGTTTATATTACAAAAGGATCAGAAGAACGTACTCGAAACTTTTGGAACTTTAAACGAAAAATCCCAAGTGGTTTTTATACCGGGACCACTGGTATTGCACCAGTGGATCAAACAATAAAAAAATTATTAAAGACTGGTTATAATCATCACATTGAACGATTAATGATCTTGGGTAATTTTATGTTTTTGTGTGAGTTTGATCCTGACGAGGTTTATAAGTGGTTTATGGAAATGTATATAGATGCCTATGATTGGGTTATGGTACCCAATGTTTATGGGATGAGCCAATTTGCAGATGGAGGACTGATGTCTACCAAGCCATACTTTTCTGGAAGTAATTATGTCAAGAAAATGAGCAATTATAAAAATGGGAAATGGCAAGAAATCTGGGATGGCTTATTTTGGCGCTTCATCGATTTGCACCGTGATTTCTTTTTAAAGAATCCGCGATTGTCAATGATGGTCAGACTTTTTGACAAAATGAATGAAGAAAAAAAAATAAAACATCTAGAGAATGCATCAACTTACCTTGATTCATTGTAAGGCAGAATTTTAGAACTTAAAATTCAACTTAGAGAATAAAAACTTGTTAAATTTGCGCTCCTAATCAGGGCCTATAGCTCAGCTGGTTAGAGCATCTGACTCATAATCAGAGGGTCTGGGGTTCAAGTCCCTGTGGGCCCACAAAAAAGCCTCATTATCAATTGATAGTGGGGCTTTTTTAGTTTGAATACTTTCAAATTATAAATTGATTTACAAAAAGAATCTCCTTTATAAATAATGTAAAATGAAAAGAGCCGACCAAAGGCCAGCTCCTTCCACCAACTTTGCACCTAAAATCACTATTGACTTATCTGGCAAAAACTCCCAATAAAACGTAAGTTGTTGGATCTACAGTTGTTACCGCTTGTAAGGGATCATGAACAACAAAGAATCCATCGTAAGAAGTGGTTATTTCAGTATAGTTCATGGATGAAATTTTAGCCACACCTGCTGTACTTCCATTACCCTGGATAGATGCTGCAAAGACATCGCTATTTGGAGACTCTATATAAGGAGTTCCGTTTGGTGTAGTTGTTGGATCAGCCATGTCATGGGCATGTGTCGGGTAGGTTTCTCCATTCATTGTATTCATCAACCAAATAGTAATCCTGGATCGATCGTCTGCCAATTCGTCTACCTGAATCATTGCACCTAAATTGGTTGCATGAGTACCTGTATAAGCAAATGTAGGGGCAACTTGACCTGTATTGAAGTCATACGAAAAACTGCTTGAAGAAAATGAACTTGATCCTTGATCTCTGGCAAAAGAGCCTACAACTAAGTAAGTACTTATATCCGTAGTACTAACCGCTTGTAATGGATCATGTGAAACAAAAAACCCTTCATAGTCTGTTGTCAAGGACTCAAATGACATTGTTGTTTCTTGACTGCCTGATGCCGAACCACCAGTTCCCATAATCATAATAGCTAAAACATCTCCATTAGGAGATTCATTATAAGGTGTACCATTAGGCGTTGTAGCAGCATCAGCAGCATCATGAGCATGGATGTGATAGGTTTCTCCCTGAACAGTATTTTCAAGATTCACTGTAATCCTCGTATTTCCGTTCTCCAATTCTTCCAGTTCTAATGATACCTCATAGTTAGATGGATGTATTCCGGCATAAGGAGCAGAAGGAACAGTTTGCCCATTATGTAATTTGTAAGTAAATGTTGACTTTGATAATGGATCTTCATCACAAGATGTGAATAAACCAATAGCAAAGACTGCAATTAATAGTTGAAAAAAGTTTTTAAAATTAATCATGTTTCTAAATGTTTTATTGTTACAACTATACTTACGAGTGCAACTTTAGAAACGGATTTCGAAAGGCGAAAAAAACTTTTAACCGGTTATACTGAATACTCCAATTAGGTTTTCAAGCGTAGGAGTGTCTTGGCCTCCTTTAGGTTCTATGGTTATGGCATAGGCATTAGTGCCTTCCACAAAATCAACCTCTAGCAATTCACTTATATCTTCAAAAACATTTAGAGGAATTGGAGGATTATTTCCTTTGAGAGACCAGAGTTGATAAGATTGATTTGATTCTAAAGGAGGTAAAAATTTAAATTGAAGGAAGTTTCGTTTAGAAACTTCATTTGTGTTAAAAATAATTTTGGTTTCAGGATACTTTTCAGTTGCGGAAACACTGATGCTTCTATTGTTTATTTTATCCAATTCTCTATATAGAGCTAATTTAGACTCTAAATTTTGTTTTTCATCATCACAATTATCCTGTGTTATTTTTAAGTCTTCGGCGTATTTGCCCGAAAGGTTCCGATTGGAAAAAAACTGGAAAAGTATGGTGCTAAATGCGACTAGTAAGGCAACTTTTGCTAAAGTACCTATCCCAGAACTTGGTGAAGAAGAAGAAGTAGAATTATCGGTTGTGATGTCAGATTTTGTTTGAGCGAGCACCTTATTTAAAACGTTATATGGAGCCTGTATTGCGTGTGCTTCGGCATAGCTATGAAAGGCTTTCTCAATTTCATTTAAATCGGTTTTGAGTTCTGGATATAACTCAAGAGCTGCTTCCACCTGCGAGATGTCACCAGGAGTTAATTCTCCCAAAACATACAGTTCGAGAAGTCCCGATTCTCTGATATCTTGAATATTGTTTAACATAAACAAATAATTAAAATGATAAAAAACAGTATTCCTAAGAATAGGCTTTTTTCATTTTCCAACTCTTTACGCAAGATCCCGATTGCATATTTCACTCTAGTTTTGACAGTGCCTAGAGGTATATCTAATATATCAGAAACTTCTCTTTGCGAATAACCTTCTAAATATAGTTTGTCTAACACATCTTTATATTTCGGTTCAAGGTTAGCCGTTAGGCGACCAACATCTATTTTTGAAACATTAATATTAGATGTCTTACTATCATGTACGAGTGGATCAAGCGTATCGGTTTTTTGTTCAACTTGATATCTTTTTAATCGTACCGCATCCATTGAAGTACTTCGAGCAATTACATTTAACCAAGTGTAAATGGAACTCTTGGATTCATTGTAATTCTCCATCTTGTTCCAAGCTTTCAACATTGTTTGCTGCAAAACTTCTTCAGCAATATTCTGGTTCTTTACAATTCTTGTGATTACACCATAGATCGCATTACCATATTTCTCGTATAATGCGGTCATTCCTCTCTGATCTCTTTTAAGAATAGCTGATATGATTCTGGAATCTTCGATCTTAAAAAATTTCTTTAAGCAATTTCATTATAGAAATTAAAAACTAACAAGATGTTCGTCAAAGGATAATTCTGAGGATTCATTTTTAAAACCTTCTCTATTTCAAAAAAAATTTATTTCGCTTCTAGTCCTTTACAATCTGCAAGGTGCCAATATCTTTTTGATCCTTGTCTTTTAACCGGACAATATATAATCCATCCGTAAGCATGTTTAAATCAATTGTATTGATCCCAGAGACAATTTTACCGCTAAATACTTCTTGGCCAATCGTATTATATAAGCTTATTGAAGAAGCTAAACCTAATTGATTGTCTATAAATAATTTTTCTGTGGCCGGGTTCGGAAATACATTTATTCCTTCTTCTTTAAGGTCATTTAAAGAGCTTAAAAGAATATCAAATTCCATTGTTTGCGTACAACCATTGGCGTCTAAGATTTCGACAAGGTAAGTTTCGCCATGATCTAAATCCGAGATTGAAGTAACATTGGTTTCTCCTGTACTCCAAAAAATATCATAAGGTTCGACGGCACCTGTAATATCGATTGTAATCATCCCTGTTCCTGGTCCCCAATCGTCTACGATATCTGCGTCGATAATAATTTCGTCAAACCAACTAAAATTTACACTCACTGTCGAATCACATCCTTCTGCTGAAGCATATTCAAAAACATAATCACCAGGCTGACTTAAAGTTTCTTCTCCAAACTGCACGATGGCATTGTAACAAGCTGTGATTGGCATTGCTTCAATATCATAGTTTTCGTAAACAGTTAGTGAGGTAATTAATATTGTATTGGCATCTAAGGTGTCAGTATAAGTACCTGCTGTTGTTTGTAATTGTCCTCCCAGTAAAATGCTTTCTCCTTCGCAGATTTGTTCTGAGGCATATTCTACACTTAGCGAAGATTCTAAAATATCGATGCTCGAATTAATGGATGGATTTTCTAAAGTCGAAATTATTCCCGAAGGCCATTTGACAATAATTGAATCGATTTCCGTTGCATCTCCAATTCCGAACATTGCGGATAGTGAATTCATAATGCCGTAACTATGACCGGATCTGATGTCTCGAATTTGCGTTCCCCATGGTCCATGAATTTCGATCCTTGCACCGATGCCGTTAATATTACTAACGATACCCATGCCGTCCAAATTGACCTTTACCCAATTATTTCCATTTGGAACTCCAGTATAAAGTCTATCTCTGAAAGATCCATTGGGAAGGTTGATACCATTGGCAAATCCTGCAATCATATCTACAAACCCATCATTATTTAAATCACCCATTGCGGCACTTTGGAGAGTATTACTTGTTACGGTATTTATGTCAGTACCCCAAGGACTAACTACTTCAGTAAAAGTTTTATCTCCGTTATTATGATAAATTCTTGGGAAGGAAGAATAACTTGTAACCATAATGTCCAAAAAGCCATCGTTGTCAAAATCTTGCATGTAAGATTGCATGGCATTTAAAAAATTCAGAGTACTTATGTCGATACCAGCTTGTAAAGAAATATTGGTAAAATTTCCACTTCCATCATTTTCGTAAAGACTTGAAGGTATATCATGATTCATAACCAAGGCATCTAAATCACCATCGTTATCAATATCTCCAAATTCTGTCGACCATGATTGTCCATATGGCCTCAAACCAATATCACCAGCAACCTCAGTAAAAACTCCCCCACCATCATTACGATACATTAGGTTTACTCGATTTGGATTCATTGGATCACTAGAACCAATTCGACATTTCGAGATGTAAAGATCCAAATCACCATCATTGTCATAATCTACCCAAGTACTTGCATAGTTTCCTGAATTGCTATCAAAATCCCACATTTCATATCCAGGAGCTGGCATCAATAAAGAATCATATACTAAATTATTTCCGTCTCCCATATACGGAGAAGAAATCCCATCATCATGGCAACCAAAGTAATCTAAGTTTCCGTCGTTATTAATGTCTACAATATTTGATCCTTGTAGAAAAATGAGTGGACCGTCTAATAAATCAAGGTCAAAATTTTCTTCTCCCATTGTTTTGACAATCGGAAGGGATTCATAAAACCCTCCAGTAACCAAGTCATTAAGTCCATTTCTGTCAATGTCACCAACACAAACACTCCAAACATCTCCGTCATGGAGTTGACCTATGGTAAACTTCGTAAAAGAACCATCAGTTTGTTGGTATTCCAACTCTAACTGTGATGCATTATGGAACCTAATGATATCATCCAATCCATCACCATTCATATCCGCAACACCCATCGCAAATCCACCAGATAAATCTTGATTTTCAAGTAAACCAGAATCATTAGTAAAAGTTATTTGAGAATTGAGGAAATTGCAAATAGAAAAACACAAAAAGGAAAGTATGACTTTTAGTCTCATCTTAAATTATTTATACATTACAAAAATACGTAATATGAAAAGAGTATTATGTAGTTTTAAACCAGATTTCTTTATAAATAGACGTTATAGATCTAAAATAACCCTATTAATGCTCAAATATTCGTCTTTAACTTATGAGTCAAAACCATAAATATATATCCAAAGATGAGGCATTAATTAAATTGCAAGCATATTGTGCCTACCAAGACAGATGTCATAGTGAAGTAAGAACTAAATTATTGGGTCTTAAGATTTATGGAGATGACTTAGAAGATATCATCACTGAGTTGATTAAAGAGAATTTCCTGAACGAAGAAAGATTTGCACGATCGTATGCTCGTGGAAAATTTAGGATTAAAAATTGGGGAAAAAGACGAATCATACAGGAGTTAAAAAAGAGGAGGATCAGTGATTATTGTATCAAAAAAGCCCTAACAGAAATCGATGAAGATGAATATACCGCAGCAGCGGAAAAAATAATCACCAAATATTTTAATGCTTTAATAGGATTAGAACCAATCAAAAGAAAAAAGACCTACGAACATGCTGCTCGAAAAGGTTATGAACCCCAAATCATTAATTCTGTGTTAAACAAATTACGCAAGTCTAACTACAATGGCTAGTGTCTTATTAATTGAACCTTTTTATACGGGCAGTCATAAAATTTGGGCTGACGAATTGTTAAACCATACGATTCATCAAATGGATTTATTGGAGCTTCCGGGTAAATTTTGGAAATGGCGAATGCATGGATCAGCAATCAGCGTCGCAAATCGCATCAAGAAAAAATATGATCTTTTCATTGTTTCCGATATGGTTGATTTGGCTCTCTTCAAATCTTGTTTAAATGCCCCAAATAAAGACACACCAATTTTACTTTACTTCCACGAAAACCAACTAACATACCCTTGGAGTGAACGAAAAAAAGATTGGGACAGAAGATACGCTTGGATTAATTATTGTTCGGCTTTGGTTTCTGATGAAATCGCGTTTAATTCTAACTACAATAAAAATTCGTTTTTGTCAGAACTCCCTAACTTTTTATCCGCTTTTCCCGATAATCAAAATTTAGAAACAGTAAAAAGGATTGAAGAAAAATCTTATGTTTTACCAATCGGATTTGATTTCAATAAATTGAATAGAGCTAAAAGTAATTTTGAAAATCCATCTCCTTACATCCTTTGGAACCATCGGTGGGAACATGATAAAAACCCTGAGTTGTTTTTTAATACTTTGATTAAATGTAAATCAGAAGGATTGCGGTTTAAACTCCTAATACTGGGAAAGTCATTTGAAAATCAACCCAAAATTTTTGAAGCAGCCAAAATCAAATTATCTAACGAAATCGAACATTATGGTTTTGTCACTTCTAAAGAACAATACTTAAAGCTTTTATGGCAAGCCGATATTTTGCCAGTTACTAGTAAGCATGATTTTTTTGGGATTTCGGTTTTGGAAGCTATTTATTGCGAGACCATACCTTTATTGCCATTTGATTTGGCTTATCCAGAGCATTTGGAAGGCTTTGACATATTTTATAATACAGAAGAAGAGTTTTATCAAAAACTTAAATCAACCTTGAGTTTTACAAATGACTTTAATAAAAACTTAAAGACGAGGATTTCAAAATATGATTGGTCTCAAGTCATCTTACAATATGATGATCGTATTTCTCAACTTACTAATTAATAAAAAAGTAATTTCGCAGCATGTCTAAAAGTGCATATCATCCAGAACGATATTGGTCCCAAGTAGCGGCGAAAATCGGTGATAGGGAAGGTCATAATGTCTTGGCTGGAGATGATAGTCCTTTTTACAGATATAAGAGAAAAAAATTTCTAAAATTGTTGTTGTCTTTGCCTCTAAAAGGTGCTACTATAATGGAACTTGGCTCTGGACCTGGAGGTAACATTAAGGAGCTTTCCAAAACTGAAGTTTTGAACATTACTGGTGCCGATATTTCTCAAAACATGATAGATATTGCAAAAAAGCACTTAGACAGCACTAAAGTGGATTTGGTAAAAATTAATGGAGAAACCTTACCTTTTAAAGATCAACAATTCGATTTAGTTTTTTCTGCTACAGTATTGCAACACAATACAGACGATGACATGATGCAAAATATATTAAAGGAGATGTGTCGAGTTTCAAAGGACAAGGTTTTTCTTTTTGAAAGGATCGAAAGCAATTTTAAAGGTGATGACCTTTGCATGGGTCGGCCATACGAGTATTATAAAACCATTGTGGAATCACAAGGATTTGAATTTAAAAAAATAGAATATTTAAACATTCAAGTCAGCTATATTGTCTGCGGTATTTTTAGAAAGCTTTTCAACGCTAAATCAAGAAAGGAAGGTCAAAAAGAATCCTTTGTTTCTACGAAACTTCAGAGCCTGTTTTTACCGATAACATCCTTACTCGATAAGGTATTTACAGTAAATAGAGATTTGGCTAAAATAGAATTTGTAAGGAAGGCCTAATGATCATTGGTGTTAATACGCGTGTTTTATTGAGTTCACGTATGGAAGGAGTTTGCCGCTATATCCATGAAACCTTGCGGAGGATGGTGCGCTCAAATCCAAAAGATCAATTTTACTTCTTTTTTGATCGAAGCTATGACCCTCAATTTATATATGCTGAAAACGTAACTCCGATAATATTATCACCACCAACGAGACATCCTTTCTTGTGGTACTGGTGGTTCGAATGGTCAATCCCCAAGGCCTTAAAAAAATACAAGATTGATGTTTTTTATTCTGGAGATACATTTATGAGTTTAAAAACTCAAGTGCCTACGGTACTGGTAAGTCACGATATTGCCTATGCACATTTTCCAAAGCACATTCCATTTTTGTACCGTAAGTATTATGAGCATTACTTTCCATTATATCATAAGAAGGCCGAAAAAGTTTTGACTGTTTCTTCGTTTACAAAGAAGGATGTAATAGAAAAGTATTCTTTAAATCCGAATAAGTTGGAGGTGGCCTATAATTCCGTCAAGGAAGGGATGAAGCCTCTTTCGCAAGAAAGTATTTTTGAGGTTCAAAAAAGATACAGCAAAGGCAAACAGTATTTTCTATATGTCGGCGCCATTCACCCAAGAAAAAATGTTTCTACTTTGATCAAAGCATTTGATCAATTTAAAACAAGTACAGGATCCGATAAAAAGTTAATTCTAATTGCAAGATTGGCATGGAATACAGAAAGTTTCAGTTCTGCATTCGCGAATGCGAAACATAAAAAAGACATCATTCATTTATCAGAAATGTATAATGAAGAGGTAAACGATATAACCGCTTCAGCTTTTGCAATGGTTTATGTTTCTTTATTCGAAGGATTTGGTTTACCTATTTTAGAAGCAATGCAATGCAATGTTCCGGTAATTTGTTCGGACAAAAGCTCCATGCCTGAAGTTTGTGGTAACGCAGGTTATACGGTAGATCCAAAAAATATTTCGCAAATATCGGAGGCAATGACCTTGCTAGAAAATGACGAAGGACTTCGAGTAAAAATGATCGAAGCGGGTAAAAATCAAAAGAAAAAATTTGACTGGGATTCTACCGCAAGAATTACTTATGAGGCGATTAAGTCAGTTAGCAAAACCTAGGCTAAGTTTTTTGTTAGTTTGGATTTTCTATATAAGTACACCATTCCTCCGATTCCGATAAACCAGAACAATATCGAGATGTATTGGGCCTGTGAATAATTCATGCTCAAAATTTCGTACTTATCATTTACACGAACAAACTCAATCAAAAATCTCATAATTCCGTACAGTAAAAAATATAAGAAGAATAAGAATCCTGGAATATCAACCCTTTTTCTTAAAAACCAAAGGATGGCGAAAATGATCGCCAACATACTCACTTCGTAAATAGGAGTTGGCCAAGCACCTGGAATTAGTTCCCAACAATAAGTGTAATCACAATCAGGCATTTTTACTCCTTGTTTAGAAACATTGTTCGGGTAACTGTATGACCAAGCCCAGTCAGGCAGAAAAAACCAATCTGGAACTGGCAAGTCATTAATTTTCCCCCAGTCACCATCTCCAGAAAACTGACAACCTAATCTACCTACAGCATAACCTGTAATGATAGCGGGTGCTGCAGCATCAGCTATGTGGGCAAAGGGCATTCCTAGTTTACGAGTATACCACGCCACCGCGAAGGCAGCAACGATAAATCCACCTAGGACATTTAAACCACTCCCGGAGAAAAACACGCCAGCAGGATCTTCAAAAAATGCTGGCAGATTTTCTAAGACCGAAAATGTTTTTGCCCCAATGATTCCAAATATCGCCGCGACAGTAAGTATGTCACCAAGCTTATTGTGCGGCATAATATTATAAGGCTCAGTTGGCACTTGCTCATTTCGAGATTGATAATACAAAAGGGCACCAAAAGCAGCTCCCACAATAATTCCCAATAGAATATTTCCGCCGGCAGAAAATAGAATAGAAGCTGGATCTGCTTTAAAGGCATCAAAATTTTGAATAACGAAAGGTACTTTGTACCCCAAAAAGGCGGCTATTAGTCCATTAATTATCACCTCTTTCAATCTAGAATTTCCTTTTTTATTAGGAACGACTTTAATTGGCGACAATTTACCTTCTCTTTCTTTTCTTCTTAGCTCTCTGTTTAAGATATATCCTGAAGCGATAAACGCACAAAACAGAAAAAATCCAAAGGTTTTAAAAACGGCCGTCCAGTTATCGGGCTCGGTACCAAAAACATCATGAAAGAAATAAGAAAAGTCTGGGTACATGAATCAATATTCTATTGACGAAAGTAAGATAATTATCCAGGCTTTTTGATTATTAGCAGACTCCGAATAATAATTCATGCTTCTAAATTGTTAATATTACACTTTTAATTATTGCATCATATGAGAGCGGTTTTATTGGTTTTAATGTTAATGATCTTGGGTGAAGAGGCTTTGACTCAAAGTGGAGGTTTGAGATTATATGCCGGTGTATCAAACGCAAAAAATAGAATTTTGGCTATTACTCCTAACGGCACAAGTCATTCTGGTTTTCATTTTGGTGGAGATGGTAGGTTAAATAGTGGAAGAATGTTTTTTATTGTTGGAGGCAGATACACAAAATTAGACTTGATTGCTACCGACGAAGCCAACTATTTTGGACCTGTGACTAACCATTCGATCTTGAGTGGAAGGGTAGGAATTGGGTGGCACTTGATTCAATTTTCAGAAGAATTTAGCATTCGCGGAAAAGTGCTAGGCCAGCTAGATTCCAACATAAGTTATGATGACGATTTACTATTAGCTCCTTACGACAGTTTAGTTGATGCTTCAGCAGGCGCTACGTTGGGTTTGGGTGTACAATTCAAATTTTTGACATTCGATCTAGAATATGAATACGGACTGGTAAATCAATATAGTCAGCAGAAAGAAACAAAGGTTGATGTGATAAGTGCTTCTCTGGGCTTTTTCTTTTAATTATTGAAAAAGCTCATCAAGCATGGCTTCCTTCGTGTCTAAGTTATAAGACAAAAGACATTCATTACTATTGCCATCATACATAATACTGATACAATTTCCATTTGCACCTGCGGTATTTTCATGGTCTTTGTTTAAAATACAATGTCCAAGTTCGTGAAAAACAACAAATTCCTTTTGAAGATCATCAGCTTCTAACCAATAAGCTCTATCAATGTGAATTTGATTGGGATCACTTAAACCTCTAACACACTGTCCCAGAATACCTGGCGTAATGATTTCTACAAGATGGATTTCTATGTTGGCAATTTCATTGATATAAGTTTGACCTCTTTCATTTGCCTCTGCTTCAAATCGATCGACATACTGATCTAATTCGGTCGAATCAAAACCGTCATTTCCGCAAGAAAGGGCTACAAACAGCATGAGAAAAGCGAGATATTTAAATTTCATTTTGAGACATTTTGTAAGTCGACGATTACTGGGATATCATTTTATTTATAAAAATAAACGTTTGTACCCATTGTGCTTATTGTTTCAATAATCAAACCACAGTAGTGTCCATATTGTTCCAAAATTGGAGTAGGGAATTATTTTCTTTGTAAAATCACTTATTTAGAAGTATATTTGCAGCAGATTTCGGAAAGGAGGGAACGATTAGTTCCCTCTTTTTTATTCTAGCCTATTTGAAATTGCAGAGTAATAAAATAAACCGATACGTAGATGACTGTTTGGAAGTAAACGGTTGGGTCGATTGCTTTATCGTCGAGGTAATTCATAGCCCTTCGGGTAAAATTGAAATATATCTTGATAGTGATACTTCTATTACCTACGAGATTTGCCGCAAGGTCAGTCGATATGTAGAAAGCATTATCGATGAAAGCAAAGAGTTTGGTGAAAAATATGTCCTGGAGGTTTCATCACCTGGCTTATCAAGACCGTTGAAGTTTTTTAGACAGTACAAAAAAAATGTAGGCAGGAAAGTTGTTGTTAAAACAGCTGAAAAAACTTTCAAAGGTATCTTGAAAGAAGCAAAGGAAAAATTTATTGTTGTGGAGGAAACAAAATCTAAGAAAGGTTCTAAAAAGAAAAAAGAAATTAAAGAACATACAATTGAGATGACAAATATTATGGAAACTAAAATTGCAGTAAGCTTTTAAAATCGATTAATTATGAATTTAGTTGATTCATTCTCGGAGTTTAAAGCGGGAAAAAATATAGATAGACCTACAATGGTCAGGGTTTTAGAAGACGTATTTAGAACCTTAATAAGAAAAAAATATGGAGACGATGACAATTTTGATGTAATCGTAAATACTCAAAATGGTGATTTAGAAATGTGGAGGGTGAGAGAAATTGTTTCCGATGGAGAGGTTACTGATGAAAGATCACAAATATCTGAATCTGAAGCGCAAGCAATAGAAGCAGATTATGAAGTAGGTGAAGAATGTTATGAGCAGTTGACTTTGGAAGAATTTGGTCGGAGAGCAATTATGGCTGCAAGACAAACCTTAATTTCTCGAATTATGGAGTTAGAGAAAGATGAGGTTTACAAAAGATACATGGACAGAGTGGGAGATATCGTACTTGGAGAAGTTCATCAGATTTTGAAAAGAGAGATTTTGGTGTTAGATGATGCTACCGGAAACGAATTAATCTTACCAAGAAACGAAGCCATCCGAGCAGATTTTTTTAGAAAAGGTGATATGGTTAAAGGTGTTATCAAGAGGGTGGAAATGAGAAACAATAACCCAGCTGTCATTATTTCAAGAACAGACAGTATGTTTCTTGAAAAACTGATGGAACAAGAAGTTCCGGAGATTGAAGATGGCTTGATTACGATAAAGAAAATAGAAAGGATTCCTGGCGAAAGAGCAAAAGTGGCTGTTGAATCTTATGATGACAGAATCGATCCTGTTGGGGCTTGTGTTGGTATGAAAGGGTCGAGAATTCACGGAATAGTTCGTGAATTGAAAAATGAGAATATTGATATTGTAAACTATACCAATAACAACACCTTATTCATTCAAAGATCTTTAACACCAGCCAAGGTTTCAAGTATATCATTGGATGATGAAAAAATGAAAGCTTCTGTGTTTTTACAACCAGATCAAGTTTCATTGGCCATTGGTAAAGGTGGATCCAATATTAAATTGGCAAGTAGATTGACGGGTTACGAAATAGATGTTTACAGAGAAAATGATGATCTCGAATTAGAAGATATAGATCTAGACGAGTTTAATGATGAAATTGAAGATTGGATCATTGACGAACTTAAAAATATCGGTTGTGATACTGCAAGAAGTGTTCTCGCATTAAGTCGTACCGAATTAGTTAGAAGATCCGATTTGGAAGAAGAAACGATCGATGATGTTTTAAAAATCTTAAAAGCAGAATTCGAAGAAGAAGAATAATAAGAAAACTTTTTATGGCAGGTAGACTGGTCAAAATAGCGAAAGAACTTAACGTTGGTACATCCACAATTGTCGACTTCTTGTCGCAAAATGGATTTGAGATCGAAAACAAACCGACCTCAAAAATTACTGACGAAATGCATAATGCACTCCTAAAGGAGTTTAGCAATTCTATGGCTGTTAAAGAAAAAGCAGATCAGATAGTAATCGGAGATCAAAGAAAAGCTGAAAAGCCGGAACCTGTGGTACCGAAGATTCCAAAACCTGAGCCTGTTGTGGAAAAGAAGCCAGAACCTGTAGAAGTTAAGAAGCCGGAAGAAAAGAAACCAGAAGTAATAGAGGCAAAATCAAAAGTGACTGGTCCAAAGGTTATTGGAAAAATAGACTTAGATAAACCTAAAAAACCTAAAGCCCCCAAAAAGGAAGTTAAAGAAGTTAAAGAGGTTAAGGAAGTTAAACCTGAACCTGCTCCTAAAGAAGAAGTTCCAGAACAAGAAATGGTCAGGGCCAAAACACCTCAACTTCAAGGATTGAAAGTTTTAGGGAAAATTGATAAATCTAAGCTGGATAAAATCAATAAAAAACCCGAAAAAGCAGAAAAACCAAAACGTCAAGTTGGTAAACCAGGAGAGGGAAGAAAGAGAAAACGAACAAGAAAAAAAGTTACTGCGCAAAATTACCCTAAAAACAAACAAGGAGGCAATCGAGGCTCCAGGTCTGCAGGTGGAGAGGTTAAAGAAGTTTCGAAAAAAGAAATCGAAGATAAAATCAAAGCAACTATGGCCAGGATGGCCGGTGGTGGTAAGAAGAGAAGACAAAAAATTAGAAGAGATAACAGAGAAGATAAGAGAGAGAAAGAGGAGATTAAAAAAATGGAGAATGTCGAAACGACGCTCCGAGTTACAGAGTTTATCTCCGTTCAAGAATTTGCTAACCTCTTGAATGTCTCAGTCACCGAAGTCATTACAACTTGTATGAACTTAGGTGTTATCGTTTCGATAAACCAAAGACTTGATGCCGAAATTATCGAATTGGTCGCAAGTGAGTTTAATACTGAAGTTACCTTCATTTCTGCTGAAGACGAAGAAGACGAAGTAGAAGAAATAATAGATGATCCAAAAGACCTATCTCCTCGCGCTCCAATAGTCACTGTTATGGGTCATGTCGATCACGGTAAAACATCTCTATTGGATTTTATCCGTAACGAATCAGTAGCAGACGGTGAGGCTGGTGGAATCACTCAGCACATCGGAGCCTACGAAGTATTGGTAGGAGAAGAAAAGAAAAAAATCACTTTCCTCGATACTCCAGGTCACGAAGCATTTACAGCGATGAGGGCAAGAGGGGCCAAAGTAACCGATGTTGCAATTATTATTATCGCAGCTGATGACAAAATCATGCCGCAAACCAAAGAGGCGATAAGTCACGCTCAAGCGGCTGGAGTACCAATGGTTTTTGCGATCAATAAAATTGATAAAGACGGGGCATCCCCAGAAAGAATTAAGCAAGAACTTTCTTCAATGAATTTATTAATTGAAGAATGGGGCGGAACTTTCCAATCACAAGATATTTCTGCAAAAGCAGGTACCAACATAGATCAACTTTTAGAAAAAATAATTCTCGAAGCTGAAGTGTTGGAACTAAAAGCCAATTCTTCGAGACAAGCTCTAGGTACCATTTTAGAGGCTTCTTTGGATAAAGGAAAAGGTTATGTCACCAATATTTTGGTTCAAAACGGAACCCTTAAAATAGGTGATGCAATAGTAGCAGGTTCTCACAGCGGTAAAATAAAAGCCATGTTTAACGAACATGGAAAACGTGTAAAAGAGGCAGGACCATCTTCTCCAGTTTCTATTCTAGGTTTAAGTGGAGCACCTCAAGCAGGTGAAACATTTAAAGTGATGGATTCTGAACAAGAAGCCCGACAACTTGCTGCGAAGAGAAATCAAATAGAAAGAGAACAATCCAACAGAGCCTCTAAGCGAATTAGTTTAGATGAAATCGGACGTAGATTGGCGCTTGGTACGTTTAAGGAACTTAACTTAATCGTAAAAGGTGATGTGGATGGTTCGATCGAAGCCCTTTCGGATTCATTGATCAAACTATCTATTGATTCTGTTCAAGTAAATGTAATTCATAAAGCCGTTGGACCGATTGCAGAATCGGATGTTTTATTGGCTTCTGCTTCTGATGCCATTATAGTAGGATTCCAGGTAAGACCTTCTTCCATTGCTAGACAATTGGCCGAAAAAGAAGGTGTTCAGATCAAGACCTATTCCATTATTTACGAAGCCATTGATGAAATTAAAATGGCGATCGAAGGAATGCTTGAACCAACCAAGGAAGAAAAAATTCAAGGTATGGTTGAGGTTAGAGAAACTTATAAAATCAGCCGTATTGGTACGATTGCGGGTTCTTTTGTTCAAGAAGGTATGATTACCAGAAAATCCTTGATCAGAATCATTCGAAACGGAATTGTCATCTACCCTCAAAAAGAAGGAGCTATCGGAGAAATATCTTCTCTTAAACGATTTAAAGAGGATGCCAAAGAAGTCAAAAAAGGTTTGGAATGTGGTATTACCATCAAAAACTTTAATGACATTAAGATCGGTGATATGATCGAAGCCTACGAAATAGTCGAAGTTCAACAAACTCTGGACTAGTACCAATGAAGGATGTAAAATCCTTTTTAGATCCGCTAGTAGAACAATACAATCAAAAAGATTTTATTCTTGATGACCCTATTGGTATACCTCATCGATATACCTTAAAACAAGACATTGAAATAACCGCTTTTTGGACGGCCATCTTAGCTTGGGGTCAGCGTAAAACAATTATAAATAAAGCAACAGAATTGTTTTCCCGAATGGGAAATACGCCTTATGATTTTATTCTAAACCATCAGGATCACGATTTAAAACAATTTGAATCTTTTAAGCACCGAACCTTTCAGGCAGACGACACATTATATTTTATCGATTTTTTAAAACGACATTATTCTAAATTTGATTCCTTAGAAGATGCCTTTATCGATTCTAACTCGACATCCGTCGAAAGCGGATTAAATTATTTTAGAAATTATTTCTTCGAGATACAAACTCACTTCAAACGTACCGAAAAGCATATATCTGCCCCGTTCAAAAAATCAACTTGTAAACGACTAAACATGTTTCTTCGATGGATGGTTCGCAAAGACAATTGTGGTGTAGATTTTGGAATTTGGGAAAAAATCCATTCCAAAGATTTGATGATCCCTCTAGATGTGCACGTCGAACGTATGGCACGTCAATTAGGATTACTCAAAAGAAAGCAAAGAGACTGGCAAGCCGTTGTAGAACTAACCAATAATCTGAGAAAACTAGATCCTAAAGATCCGGTAAAATATGATTTTGCCTTGTTTGGTTTTGGTGTAACCCAAAAATGAGTTTACTGCTTTACGACCCGCTTGAAATATCTCTTACCCTCAAAACTAATTTCCAAAAGATAAATACCTTTTGAAAATTTGGAAAACCCAATTTGATTGTCAGTGTGTTCAATGAAGCCCCTTAAAATCTCCTGCCCTCTAAAATTTAACAATCTATAATCTAATGATCTGGACATATGCTGATTCAAATACAACATCTCTTTAACGGGGTTTGGAAAAACTTCAATACCTATGATCTCGCTTAGTTCATCGAAAGTGGATAATTCTTCACAATTAAATTCGTCACAAGAATTAGTAAAAGAAGCATTTTGTACATGAAGAGGTTCAAATTTATCCCAAAGAATAGATGGTGCACATATTTGTTGAAGTGCAGTGTTTTCAACAAAAGCATAGATGTTGTCTCTATCTGACTCGATTTTTAGATAAGATAAACCTGGATTAAAACTAAAATCAAAATTAGCTAAATCACTATGACCTGATAAATTAACGCAAAAAATGTCATTATAACTGCATGTGATAGTGTTCAAAGCTGTTGAATAAACAGAGTCTATGGAAGTGAGGTTATTATGGTCAGCGTAAAAATAAAGTAGTTCATTGTTATTATTTGCAATTAAGTTAGTGATAGAATTGTCAGAACAATTAACTACCTGGATTCCTTCATTGGCAGTAAGATTCAATTCTTGAAGTGAGTTATTTTGGCATTCCAAAAATTTTAATGCAGGACAATTCTCAAGTTGTAATTCTTGAAGATTGCTATAAGAACAAACCAATCTTTCAAGCAATGGATTATTTAAATTAATACTGTCCAAAGAATTGTATTGAGCCCATACATCGCTCAGATTAGAATTGTTAGAAAGGTTTAAATATTCCAGCTGATTATTTTCGCAATCTAAGTGAACTAAACTCGTACAACTACTAAGATCTAAATCGACTAAATAATTATCGCCGCATCTAATAGTATGCAGAGATGGATTAGCACTAATATCTAGACTTTGGAGTTCATTTTCCCAACAATATAGATTTCTCAGTTCTTGACATTTGCTAACATCTAAAATTGTGATTTGATTTTTTAGGCAGTACAAATCGATCAAAGATGAATTGCTACTCAAATCAATCGCAACGAGATCATTAAAAGAACAATGTAATTGTTCCAACTTTGAACAGTTGCTGATATTTAAGGAGTTAAGATCATTAAACCTACAATCGACTATTTTGACATTGACATTGCTACTCAAATCCAAATGGTCTATGTTGTTCCCGTCAACATCTAGAATTTCGAGTAAAACATTAGAACTTAAATCTATTGTTTCGAGATCATTGTGAAGACAATGAAGTTTTTTGATATTAACAAATGATTCTATTCCTGTTAGTTGGCTGATTTCATATAGGGATACATCTAATGAATCCACTTCTTCAGCCTCACTAACCTGAATAACACCATCTCCGTTTGTATCCACGCCTTCTTCAATCAACGCTTGGAAAAAATTAGCATCAGGAATATTCACATTCTGCGTATGCAAAACGCCGAAAGAAAAACTAAATAATAACAGTAATATTGTTCTCTTAATGTAGCAGTGTTTTAGATTCTAAAAATTCTCTAACCTCTAACCTCTAACCTCTAACCTCTAACCTCTAACCTCTAACCTCTAA
>JAHDHU010000070.1 GCA_020631135.1 Saprospiraceae bacterium
AATTGTGGGTCGTAACCCAAGTCTGCAAGAAGATCCATTGCGCTATCAGAAAATTCAATTGAGATTTCTTGCTTCGCTAAATTCTTCTTTGTTTTCTTCAGCACCAGAAAGGCAATTTTTTTAATTTCTGCTTTCGTTAATGGTAAGAACATAATCTTATCGTCAATTCGATTAAGAAATTCAGGTCTAAGATTTTCTTTTAGCGCGTCAAAAACTTCCAATCTAGTAGTTTCTATTATTTCGGATCGATGATCTTCACCTACTGCTTCCAAGTCTTCGAAATTTTCAAGAATTGTTGGTGCACCCATATTGGATGTCATGATGATTATCGTGTTTTTAAAATTCGCAACACGTCCTTTGTTATCTGTCAATCTCCCATCATCTAAGACCTGCAATAATATATTGAAAGTGTCTGGATGGGCTTTTTCGATTTCGTCCAAAAGTATGATAGAGTAGGGTCGTCTTCTCACAGCCTCAGTAAGTTGCCCACCTTCATCGTAGCCTACATATCCTGGAGGAGCTCCTACCAATCGAGATACTGAATGTTTCTCCTGATACTCGCTCATGTCGATCCGAGTGATGGCTTTTTCATCATCAAATAATACTTCTGCTAATGATTTAGCTAATTCGGTTTTTCCAACTCCAGTTGGTCCTAGAAAAATAAAAGATCCTATTGGTTTATTGGGATCTCCCAATCCTGCTCGTGATCTTCTGATGGCATCACTAACTGCAACTACCGCTTCGGTTTGACCAATGAGTCTTTCACCTATTTCTTCCTCGAGTTTTAGTAGCCGCTCCTTTTCTTTTTTGAGCATTTTTGAAACCGGAATTCCGGTCCATTTTGCTACAACTTCAGCAATGTCATTGCCTGTTACTTCTTCATTTGTAAATCGACTTCCCTCTGGTAGTTTGTCCAATTTCTTTTCAGCCTTTTTGAGCAATTCTTCCTTGGCTTTCATATCGCCATATTTGATTTTGGCGACTTGTTCAAAATCACTTTCTCGCTCGGCCACATCAGCTTGGTGTTCTAGATCTTCAATTTCTTTTTTGATGGCTTGTATTTCATCTACAATTTCTTTTTCGCTTTTCCATGCCGCCGTAATGGAATCCAATTTTTCTTTGGTGTTGGCTATTTGCTCGTTGAGAGACTTTAACTTTTTTTCATTCTTTTCTCTCTTTACTGCTTCACGTTCAATTTCTAATTGACGTAATTTTCTATCTATCTCATCAATTTCTTCTGGAACAGAATCCAATTCTAACCTCAATTTTGCCGCTGCCTCATCTATTAGATCAATGGCTTTGTCTGGAAGCATTCTCTCAGTAATATATCTATGTGATAATTCTGCTGCTGCGACTAAAGCGTCGTCTAGAATATCCATCTTGTGATAGACTTCATATTTATCTTGGATTCCTCTTAATATCGAGATGGTATCTTCGACACTTGGTTGATCGATATAAACAGTTTGAAATCTTCTTACTAAGGCCTTGTCTTTTTCAAAGTGCTTTTGGTATTCGTCCAATGTGGTTGCACCGATGGTTCGCAATTCTCCTCTAGCCAATGCAGGCTTGAGTATATTGGCAGCATCCATCGCACCGTTTCCGCCTCCCGCACCGATCAATGTATGTATTTCATCAATAAACAAAATAATGTTGCCGTTGGCTTCTTGAACCTCTTTGATAACGGCTTTTAATCTTTCTTCAAACTCTCCTTTAAATTTTGCTCCTGCAATAAGTGAAGCAATATCTAATACATATATTTTTTTTGAAGCTAGATTTTCTGGAACATCTTGTTTTACGATTCTCCAAGCAATTCCTTCGACGATTGCAGTTTTACCTACACCTGCTTCACCAATCAAAATAGGGTTGTTTTTCTTTCTTCGACTTAGGATGTGCAAGATTCTTCGAATTTCTTCATCCCGACCGATAATTGGATCTAGTTTTCCAGTTTCTGCACGTTCGCATAGATCAATGGCATATTTTTTAAGCGCATTAAATTCTTGATCTGTTTGTTCTGTTACTTTTCTTCCTTTTCTCAATTCTGATATTGCTGTTTTTAAGGCTTTTTCTGATCCGCCTAAGTCCTTTAATATGGTTGCCCCTTTATCTTTTCCTGTTATTATACCTAAGAGCATTAATTCAAGAGATATAAACTCATCGCCAAATTCTTTAAGCATTTTCTTTGCTCTACTCAATGATTGGTTTGCGTCATTGGTCAGATATTGTTTACCAACGCCACCAGTAACCTTGGGCATTTTCTCAAAAGACTTATTTATTTCTCTTTTTAGAACAGTTGGATTTATTTCCATTTTGTTAAACAAGAATGTGGTCAATTTCTCATCTGTTTCCATAATCCCTTTCACCAAATGTGTAGTATCCACTTGCTGTTGATCAAGACTGCCTGCCAACTGCTGAGATTTGAGAATGGCTTCTTGAGCTTTTATAGTAAAGTTATCGTAGGTCATATCTTAATATATTCATCTTCTATCTATCAAAATACTGACCAATGATCAAATAGTTCCATCTTTCTAACACTTTGTCATAAATTCCATTCGGCGAATGCCAAAAAGACACATAAAGATTATAGAAATAATGGAAATAAAATTTTTGAAGCAACGAATTGAAGTTTTAGATACTCTTCATCATAAGCTCCAACTTTAAACTTCGTAACCACATGAAAAAATTAATCACTATAGTCTTCTTATCCGTACTATCCTGTTTTGTTTGGGGAAGTAATATCGTTATTACAAATTTGGCTGAAATCTGTGATGACAACAATACACCTTGGGATCCGTCCGACGATATATATACCATTACCTTCCAAGCCGAAAATACTGCCACTACTTCTGGTACTTATGTTATTGAATTTTCTTCTGGAAATTCAGATGGCCCATTTAATTATGGGGAGACCTACAGTTATAGTATTGTTGGCATCAGTACTGGAGCTACGGAACAGTGGACATTGGTCGATACTGATGATCCAAGTTGTACAGAAACTATCACTCTTGGACCTTTCGTTTCTTGTTCATCAAATTTTTTTATTAATTCCATCACGACCTGTGAAGGTTTTGCCGAAGTATGTGTCGAACCTTTTACACAAGAGGTCCAAGTTTATGAATGGGTCATTCCTACTCAAGATGGTACAATAATATTTACTGAAATTGATACGCTTGATAATTGTATACAACTATTTAATCTAGCTCCTGGTTCCTACGAGATTTGGGTTTTTATGTACGACTGGAATGGAGATTTGATATTGCATAATGGCCCTAATGGCAATGTTCAAGAAAATTTAATCGGATTCGTAGAGGTACTTGATGGATTTGGTTTTATAGATATTTATTCTAATGCCGTTGATTTATGTCCTTTTAATGAAGGAAATACGGGTTGTGAAAAAGTATGCGAAAATTCTACGGTTAACTATTATGTAGATAATATTACAAGTCCTGATCTCAGTTACCAATGGTCGGTCATCGGGGCAGAATCTTGGAATGATAACGGAAATGGTATCGAGGTCAACTGGGGTTCAGCAGGCACTGGGCAAGTTTACGTTTTTGCAGTCGATTGGAATGGCTGTGAAACGGAAGCTGAAATTTGCGTGGAAATTATTCCTTCTCCAGAGGCAGAGTTTTCTACTACGCCATCCGGCAATGGAAGTACGCTTAACATTTGTCAAGGGCAGGAAGTACAATTTGACAACACCTCCGAAGGTGCAATTTTTTATGAATGGAGTTTTGGAGATGGTGAATTCTCAACCGATGCCAATCCATCCCATCAGTACAATTTTCCTGGCAATTATGAGGTTGAACTTATCGCCAAAAATGAATGTCTTTGTGCAGATACTACTAGGCTTGATATAATTGTCGAAGAGGCCATAAGCCCTTTTGTACAATGTGTTGGTACCATATGCGAATTAGACACATTTGTTTATAACACAGATGCAGACTGTACTCAGTTTTTTTGGACGGTTTCTTCAAATGGGACAATCATATCAGGGGGAGGAGTTGCTGATAATTTTATTTCTATAGATTGGCAAAGTGGACCTGTAGGTAATATTGAATTAACAGTTGATGGATGTAATGGCGATTACTGTTTAGAACCTGCAATGGTTCAAGTGCCTATTATTTCGGGAGATGCCAAAATAGAAGGACCTAATAATGTTTGTAAAGGGAATACCGAAACGTATACAATACAAGATTATAATTCGACCTACTATACATGGTCTGTAAGTTCAGGCCAGATTATTTCTGGTCAAGGCACAAATGAAGTTGTCGTGCGATGGAGTAGTTCAACCAATCTTCCAAATATGGCACAAATATCAGTGGATTATGAAAACTGCTATTTTGAATGCAGTGGTAGTGATCAAATGGATGTCTTAATTGTCGATGAGTTTTTGGGGATTGGACCTATTGAAGTTTGCCCGCAAGATGTTGTGGAGTATACCACTTTTGAGGTTTCCGGTACTGGTAAGGCAATGTCTAATTGGGAGCTAAAAGATGAAACTGGAACAGTACTTTGGTCATTCGCGAATGCGGAAACAGTAAACGTGCCGATGCCAAATAACCCAGGTATGTATATGTTGGTTATCACTGCAACCAATCCTGATGACTATTGTAATGATTTTGTAGAGAAAGTTGTTAAAGTAATAGAAAAACCAGATACACCAACAGGTATAACGGGAGAAATGGCAATTTGTCCTGGTTCATCTTATCAATACCAGGCAAGCTCAACTTACGCTGAATCTGAATTTGCTTGGGAAGTAAACAATGGAGGAGTGATTGAAGAGCATTTTGGAAATCCGATCAGCATTACTTGGGCAAATTCGGGTCCTTATGCGATTGACGTAAGCCAAAAACTACTTGACCAAATCCCATGTTTCTCGGATCAATATTCAATTAGTTTGAATCCAATAGCTCAAGTAGCTCTTGTTGGTAATGATGAGGTATGTGATCAAGAGATTCACACTTATACTGCTGATTTTATTGAAAATGCCAGATATGTTTGGGAAATCATCCCTTCAGATATGGGTACGATCACTGGTGATCCTGAAAAAAATGAAATAGACATCCAATGGACTAAATCTGGAAATGCCACAGTCAATGTAAGTCTCTGCGGTTTGACAGAAAGTGTGTCAGTTACGGTATTCGCTTTACCTCAACCAACAGTAAATGGACCTAAAGAATTATGTGCCAACGAAACAGGTTCTTATTCAGTAAGCAGTGTCTATACTTCTTATAATTGGTTTGATGAAAACAATAATCCAGTGAGTATTTTGGATAATCCCGATCTATCTCCTGGTTCTTACGAATTGGTGGTAACTGATGATAATGGATGTACCGGAAACACGTACTTTACTGTGGAGACTTTACCTATTCCTAATATTCGAGCTTCTACGCCTGATGCTACAGGGATTTGTCTCGCAAACAATGACCCATTTCCAACTCTATATGCACTAAATTCTGATGTAGGTTATTCTTGGCAATGGTACATGGATGGTGTTTTGATGATAGGACAAACTTCTGAAACCTTAGATGTTAAAGCAGTCGGAAATTATTCGGTAGAAGTAACGGCAAGTAACGGGTGTAAAAATATTTCTAATACAGTTGTTGTTTTTGATTGGTGCGATCCCGCGAATGGAGGAACCTGCAATGGAGGTAACTGTAACCTCGATTATTGTGACAATCCAAACGGTACACTTGATTTTGATTTTGTGCAGGGTGCACAATGCAATGAATGGAATTTTACAAATTTGTCTGTCAATTATGAGCCTGGTTCATTGCAATGGAACTTTGGTGATGAAGCTGTTGCCAATGATGTTTCGACATTAGATAACCCAAGCTACACTTTTAGTAATGCTGGGTTTTATCATGTCTTATTGGTTGGAAAAGTAGAAGATGGAGATAATTTAGGTTCTTATTGTTCTATATGGAGAAGTAAAGTTGTAACCGTTTTAGCCGCCGCTAATTTTGATTTAGACACAGCTTGTCCAGGAGAGGAAACACAGTTTTATGATAACTCAACCTTCATACCTGGTGAAGATATTATCAGTTGGACTTGGGATTTTGGAGATCCTTCCTCAGGTATAGATAACACTTCTTCGCTGCAGGATCCTACTCATGTTTATAATGACTTTGGCAATTACACTGTGACTTTAGAAATCGCAACTGCTACATGTATTTCGATCTATACTAAAGAGATCAGTGTTTATCCCAAACCAGTAATTGATATTTTACCACCTGATGTAAATTGTGCCAATACTTCGATAAAATTTGAAGGCTTATCCACAAACCATATTACTGATTGGGAGTGGGATTTTGGGGATCCAGCATCTGGTGATCAAAATGTGGCATTTGTTCAAGAGGCTTATCATTTATATGAAAGTCCAGGTAGTTATACCGTTGGCTTAACCGCATATAATGTTTATGGCTGTTCTGAATACTATTCCATCAACATCAATATAGAAGCCAATGGCTTAAATGGAGAAATAAATTCTGACAATGACAATCCTATGTGTGATGGCGAGACTGCTATGCTTACAGCACCATCTGGAGGAGTTAGTTGGGAATGGTCGACTGGAGCAACAACAGAATTTATAAATATTAGCACTGCTGATGTATATACTGTCACGATTACGGATGTCAATGGTTGTCAATATATTCCATTAGATTACGTTCAAAGGTTATTGCCAAAACCAAGTTCTGTAATAAGAGGAGTTACAGTTGATGATTATGGTTTAGCGCTTCAATATCATTATGGAACCCAATCTGTTTGTGAAGGTGATGATGTTTACTTAGAAGTTATCGAAGTAGATGGATATACTTACAGTTGGTCATCTAATGAAACTTCTAGTCAGATTGAATTTACATTTGACAGAGGTAATTTATTGGATGTTGGTACGCATCAATTTACTGTAGAATTAACCGATACGGCTACTGGTTGCTCTAATGAGATTGGACCTTTCGAAGTAATTGTACATCCAGTTCCTTCAGATGTAACGATTTCGTCAGTTCCTGGAGGTTATATCTGTGCTGGAGAATCTGCTACCTTATCCGTTAATTCGCCTAATGCTGATTATACCTATATATGGAACAATGGCCAAAGTGGGGAAAGTATAAATGTGGAAATGGCAGGAGATTATTTTGTAGTTGCTACCAATCAATTTGGGTGTCAGGCAGAGAGTAATACCATAACCATCGATGAAGGACCGGATATTGGGATAATACCTGATGGTTGTTTTGAAAGATGTGGTCCAGATACTTTGTGTCTTCCTGTACTAAGCGGAAGCTATGATTTCCAATGGTATTTTAACGGAGTAATTGTACCTGCTCCGGAAGGAACAGTAGCGGATTTTATTATTGAAGAATCTGGAAGTTATTATGTTGAATTGACTGACGCTTTTGGTTGTGTAAATGCTTCTGAGGAATTTGTAGTGAACTTAGTAGACCCTACTGGAAATATTTCAGGACTCGTGTATTATGATGTAAATGAAAATGGCATTTTAGATGGTCCAGACACCTTAATGCAAAATGTAAATGTCTATATAGAAGACCCCATGAATGGTGATTTAGACTCATTGCTTACTGATATTAATGGTGAGGTCCTTTGGGAAGACATTGCTTCGCAATTGTACAATTTCTCTTTAGACTTAAGCAGTCTCCCGACAGGTGTTAAACCTTATGAAGATCAGATCGATTTAGAATTAATTGGGTGTGATGATGAGGATACATTCACATTTTTATGCTATCCAGAATGCGAGGTATTGACATCAGAAATTGAAATGGAATTTTGTAATGGAAATAATGTTTATGAGGGAGTTAGTTTTTCAAATGACACGATCTTTACGATCGCTTACAATATAGATGTTGATTGTGATTCTTTGGTCACCGTAAATGCGATTGTTTATAATGAAATCGAATTTGATCTAAACACATCGACTATATGCTTTGCAGCAAATGACGGGCAGATTTCTGTTTCAAATGCTCAGGGAGGAAAAGGAGATTTAGAATATTCAATAGATGGAGTAAATTACTCGAGTGATTTAGATTTTGATAATCTGGTATCCGATACATATACAATTTACGTTCGTGATGAATTAATGTGTGTTGTTGAAAAACAAATTGTGATTGACCAATATGATGCACTTGAAGAATCCGTATATCTTGAGTACTGTTATGGGAACCATGACTTTAACGGAGTAGCAATAAATAGTGACACCAGCTTTGTTCAGGTTTTGACATCCGTCAATGGTTGTGACTCTGTAATAAATGTAACGGCCACAGTTTATCCAGAACTGATTTTTAATCTGTCAACAGAAAAATCTTGTTACAACGCTGCCTCTGGTGAAATCGTCATTGATGATGCGTTTGGAGGAAAGGGCACACTTCTTTTGAAAATGAACGGTCAAGAAATTGATCCAAGCGAACTATCTAATTTGTCTGCGGACACTTATAGTTTGACATTAGAGGATGAGCTGGCTTGTAGTGTTTCTGTAGAACTTGTTGTTGAAGAAATAGGACCTATACAGTATACTGTGGATGCTCCAATTTTGGAATGTGATGAGAAAGACGATCAAATAAAACTAAATATAGTTTCTCCAGATGTATCGGTGGTTTGGGAAGATAGTTCTACTGGTAACGATTTGGTAGTTGACGAAATAGGAAATTATCAGGTGATATTAAGTAATGTCTGTGAATCTATCACGGAAGATGTTTTTGTTGTTGCCCAAACTTTAGAAGAAGAGGGTATTTATATTCCCAATATTTTCTCTCCAAATAACGACGGAAACAATGACGAGTTTCAGGTATTTACTGATCCTGCAGCTGAATTCGTAGATGCAGAACTACATATTCTTGATCGTTGGGGAGAAATGATTTATAAGACCAATGATCCAAAAGCACCTTGGTCGGGAATGTGGAAAAATAAAGAATTACAACCTGGTGTATATGTGGTAATGTTGAAGGCTTCTTTGGACTATTGTCATGAAATAAGGACACATGAAACACATTCAAGTTTAACTATTGTGAAGTAGTTATTATATGATGGTGAGTTTCCCATTCGGGAAACTCACTTATCTTAGGTATATATATATCTTAATTTGTTGAAATGACGAAGCAATTAAATTTTGGAAAGGATTTTTTTATTGTTGTTTTGACCTTTTTTATTTCACTGAATCTTTCGATAGCTCAATTTAGTATTGAGCCAGAGCTTGGCATGAATTATACTAAAATCACTGGTTATGGGGATCCGGATGTTGTCATATTTGGAGACTTAGTTTCTAATCGGTCATATGATGAAGAGAACTTATTTGTCGGAATTAATTTGTCTAGGAAAATCTCTGAACGTGTTGATTTAAATATGATGACTTCGTATTCATATAGTGTTGCCGATTTTTCGGATACAGGATTTGTCGGATATACTAATCTTCGGTTTAAACAAGTCCGATTTATTTTAGAGCCTCGGGTGGAGATTTTCAAAAACTCTAGTCTAGCTTTTGGTTTTTGCTTTAATAGATTAATGCAAAGTGAAATTGGATTTGACTACAGAAATATTTGGAATAGCTTAGATAGAGATTTTTACCAAAATCAATTGGGAAGGAGCGTTTCGATTTCACACAGTTTAAAATCATTTAGAATTGGCTTAAGATATGTCCAACTTAAATCGATAAATAACGAACTATTTTCTTTGGTGAATAAATCTGATAATTTTTCTTTGAGCTTGTCTTATGTGTTTCGAATAAAACCAAAGAGCAATCCTTAGATAAATGAATCCAGAATTGCTTTTTGATTTTTCGAGTTTATGTTTAGAGCTTTATTAGTCTAAAGTAATGTTTGATTTCCCGATTAAAGCACTTAGCAAAGTAAGTTCCTGCCGGAAAATCTGATAAACTGATTTCGGATTTATAATTTGTTTGTGTATCTAAATTTTGTTTCGCTATCAGTTGACCTAAACCATTATATATTTCTATTTTAATGAGTTCTAAATCATCAATCGTACTATTAAGTTCGAAGGTGAAATTGTCAGAACTTGGGTTTGGATATATTTTGATTTCGAAATCTTCGAGCTCATTTACATTTATCATGATGTCAATTTCGACTTCAACCGTTTCTTCGTAAATACACTCATCCGAACTGTCCTTGACAACAACCATATAATTTCCAATGGGAAGATTGTTAAATACACTTGAGTCAAAAAACGTAATCCCTCCATCTATGCTATATTGATACGGTTCAATCCCATTTGATGCAGTTATACTTATAGAACCATCTGAGACAAATTCACCACTGGTATCAGTAGTTTCAATTTCAGCTGTTAGCAGACATTCACCACCTGGACAAAAATATTCCTCTGCGACCGCCCCAAAGTCACCATCGTTATAGACCAAAGTTTGTCCGTTATTGTCAAGTATAGAAAAATTACCTTGTCCAAAAAAGCAACAAATTCCATCCGCATAAGTGTCAAAAACATATAGAGAATAACATGAGTTATAGCTAACGCATATATCCTGTTCGTAAAATGTTTGGCCAGTTGTCAAAAAACCACTTGCAACAGATTGACCGTTGTCTTCATTTACCAATTGCCATGTTGTTTCTTCAGGATAATCATCTGGATTAATCACTAAGGTTATAACATCAAATTCTGAATCCAAATCGGTTATGATACTGGTGCTGTTGTTGGTATTTACAGCATCTTCTTGTCCATTAACTCGAATAAGGTTTAGTGATATTTCATTGTCATTAGACATAAGGTTATCAGTGACCGTGATGGTCAATTCTATACTAACTTGATAGGGGATAGTGAAATCATAATTTACAGTGTCCACAGCCAAACCATTAACTACCACTTCAATTTCAGTATTGGTAAAAGACTCTTCACCGTAATTGGTTATTTTGGCTAAAACATCAACCTCATTTCCACATTTAACATTGATTAGTTCTCCTTCAATACTTCCTTCTAAAAGATGGATTTTACTTATCGTGGTGATGAGTGTATCGTTTTTACTATAACCATCTTCAGGATGTTCTACAATGGCACCTATATTATAGTCACCAAGTGTGGATAGATCTTGTGGAGTTGTAAAAGTATATACTGCCTCACTTTGTGGCATCAATTCATCTGTAATCGTTAAAGTCTCTACGACTTGATCGTTTACAAAAAGAGAAAGCTCAAAGTCTTTCATGTTTCTCAATCCTTCATTGGCAACTTTGGCCGAGATTAACTCGGTATCACTTAAACTTGACGAACTTTTGGGATCAGTAATTTCTATTACAGCCAAATCATTGTTGGCCTTGATTTCAGACCAAAAAGATACCCAGGGCCTTGCTTGTTTTATAATTAATTGATCTTGAGCAGTTACCTTATATTCGATGTCCATCCCATAGCCTTCGGCTCCTACCACATTGTACAAAACTTCAAACTCATCATGAATAATTTTTAGATATCCTCGTAGTTGTTCTAAGTAAGCTTCATTCATTACAAGATCTTCAGCATTAGGTACCAGATTAGAATACCTGAGAACAAAGTATCCGCCATTGGGATTTTCGTTGAGTAATATTTCTTCTGGAATTTCATTGGCTCCAGGATTTGTAATCAAGGCCTCACCCACCTGAGTGTTTAAATAATAGGTGCTGTCTGTTCCAAATATTGGATCCAAACTGATACCTACACCATTTGATTTCTCTTCTTGATAATTAGGATGACACAACACACCCATCGCAGCGATAAAATGATCGACACGATAAAAATCTCTTTCGTCAAATGCCCTAAAATTCCACATACTAGCATAGACTTGCTTTATAGATTTGCTGATGTGTCCTTCATCTAAATGTTGCGTTTTAGAAGTATACAAACCAGCGCCACTAAAACCAGGAAGATCTTCATTGTTGGTACTTGATCGGCATCTTACGGCAGTACCTTCCGGAAAAGAATCATGCATTGCCTGTAAATCGTCGAGCATCCACAACGGCATATCAGCGGCACGAATTTCTTTTCTAAATTCTTTGAGCATTTCTATTCTGGTTTCCAAATCATTTATGAAATCATCATTAGCGATCATCTCCGCCGCTTGATCATAAAAGTTGTTAAACTTCATGAACTCATCATAATAAAAGAAAGGCACACCATATCCATCTGGTATGGTCCCTTCCGGGAATCCGAAACTTCTCATAGTAGCCACATTTGCGCACTTGGCACCAAAAGCATTGGACATCGTAAAATCAATTTCGTCTAAAGGTAAAATCGAAGTTTGCGTTAGATCTCTTTCAGGTATCTGATCTTCGGTAGGTCTTATGTTATCATACCAATCATTGACTTCGTCCAGTGTCGCTTCTCGAATGATGTATTGATCCTGTTCAACTTTGTAATATATATAGTTGCCTATCAAATTTGCTATAGAATCAATCATCAATGGTTCTTTGATGTACGCATTTGGCAAGTTGTCTTGAATAGCTCGCAAGTTTACATGAGAAAGCGGCGTTTGCACAACTGAAGTTATGATGCCGCCTACCCGAGGTAAAGAATTAGGAAGAGCATCATACAAGACGATATCTCTAGATCCAGGATTTTCATCAAGTTGCATTTGTCGAAAAAAGCCATAACCTTCGGCTTGGTTTAAAGGGATAAAATCGATGTCAGCAAAAACGTCTGATTCTAAAACCACATTTATTCTAGAGCCTAGGTAGTCGTCCTTATAAAGATTGTTATAATTGACTTCGCCACCTTGCCCAATAAAATGTTGCATGTTGTTTTTAAGGAAGGGCATGTTAGCTACTAAAAGTTCATATGTTTTTTGAGTCGTTTCAAAGTTTTTAGCATCACCAAATGAGAAGTTAAAAGAGTAACTTCCTATTGCCCCATTGGGGAGTATTTCATTTGGATTATAAACAATTTCTCCAGATCCATCATCCCCAATTACATTTGCCCCAATGGCAGTAAAGAAATCCGCGTGTATAAAATGAGTCTCACTATTGATAAAATACACTTTTGGCTCATCGGTGTCGATATCAAGGATTCCAAATTTGACAAATTGTTGTCCATTTAGAAAAGGAGCCCATGGAACATCTTCCACTACCGCCATACTTTCAAAGGTTTCAGCATTGTCAATAGATGTTGTACCATCAATAAATGCTATTGCTTCAGCAAAATTTAAAGGAGCATTGGTAGGCATGTCATTAAATTCTGAGATATCATCTATACCATCTCCATCAATATCGTCAGGAGCAGATACTGAGTATTCTGTAATTTTATAATTCTGCAATGGATAAGCTCCCGCAGGTTCAGAGATGGTTAAAAGACCGTCGACACCTAGGGTCATCGACGTAACGGTTTCATAATTTAAGTTAGGACCATGCAATGCAGTCAAAGTGTAATATTTGTCGGCTTGTGCTTGGATTTCTAATTGAACCTGACCAAAAGAATTTTCAGAATAATTTAAAATAGGAACATTTTGGGCATTGCCTAAAAAAGATAGAAATAACAATAAGGCCGGTAAAATTCGCTTAGCTTGATTCATGAATTAGAGTTTTGATGCGGTATGTTTTATCATACTTCATTCCAGTATATATAGATACTGATTTCGAGTGGACTTCGTTGGGTTTTTAGTGATTAAAATAATATTCTTTCTTAGTGCAAAACGTCAAAACTTGTTTTTAGGTGCGATCAAAGTTTCTAGACAGTGGCACAGACTATGTCTCGAACCAATTTTAAATTCAGGAATATTTAAGCAAAGAAAAATTTGATAAGCCTTGCTTTGGGTATTTCTAGTAATCTTCTGGAGCTGTTAAATTATATCCAG
>JAHDHU010000071.1 GCA_020631135.1 Saprospiraceae bacterium
GATAATTCGCTTCAATCAATTATAAGTCAAGATAATATTCAACCCGTAAATTATGAACCCTTGAAAGTTGATATAGAGCGTGTGTTTTTTGTTCAGGATGAACCCAAAAAAATAATGAGTTTGCAAGGAAACGAAATTATCGTTGAGGCTGATTTGACTAATTTTCAAGGAAGCTTTTTTTCAAATGAGGTTCGAGAATATGGTGTAAATAGTAAAATGGTTTTGTTTTCGGATTTTGATAATAAGCTTTATAAATATGATAAATTAAACTCATCAATAAGCCAACTGGATAATCATGATTTTGGGTTTGATGATTTGATATTCAGCTTTAATGATCAAATTTATTATTCAAATAATTTTGAGCTGTTTTCCACCGATGGCAATAATCCAAACATGGTTTTAAATGATTTTCTAGGATCAGGGCTTTCGCCGAATGGTGGATATTTGCTATTTCAAAACAAATTGCTAATTCCAACAGAAGATGGATTGGTACAAATTGATCAGGATGGTTTAAAACAAAATCTCGCAAGCGATTTTGAATTTGATTTGGTTCAACAATTCGTTGTAGATAAGAATCGCGAGAGTTTTATTTCAGGTAACCGGACCCAAAAATTATATTACGATGGTGAATCGGTTTATCATTTCGAACTTCTAAACGGAGGGGATTACACGGGGAAAGGAAGTTTTGCTAATATGTTTTTCTTCAATGAAGCAAATTCAACAATGCAAACTAAAACTTTTTTTAATGGACGAACCAAGGAATATGGCATACTCCCAGAGGAACTTCAAGAATTGGTTGTTGTCGATTTCTTTGTAAAAAATGATGAGAGTTTTTTAATCGTAAAATCGGGTTTTAATCCATTTGACAAACTATATGTTTACAAAACTGATGACTCCTTTGAAGAGTTAGAATTGTTGAAAGAATACTTAGATGTCGGTTGGCTCAACGGTACAGCTTATGCTCAATTTGATGATTCGGGATTTTTGTATAGTGGCGATTTACTCTTTCTAATGAATGACGAAAATGAGTTTAAGCTAATTGAAAATCTGAAAGGATCAATTACTAGATCTGGTGTTGTAGAAAGAAATGGAGAAGTTTATTTTCTTGCAAATGATTCAAATTCTGGTACTCAATTGTACACTATGTCTTTGGATTTTTTCAACCAAGATGATCCTGAAGAAAATAGTCCTTCCTTGAATTATAAGTTATTTCCAAATCCTGTTCATCATACCATCGCGCTCGAAAATCCCGATGGTTCAGCAGTGATGCAAAAGATATATTCGATTTTTGAGTTTAATGGCTTGATGATCGATTCAGGAATTTGTGATGGATTTATTGATATTAGTGCACTTCAGCCAGGAAGCTACATTCTCCAAATAGATGAGGGAGAATCTTCTACATCCAAAATGTTTGTCAAGAATTGACTTAATCTCCTACATTTTTAAATTTACTACTCAGTCTCTAATAGTCTAATAGCGCATCCATGGTTTGAACAGATACGGCATGATAATTTGGTTTTGCTTTTTTTGATAAATGCTTCTTGCCAATGCCAAATCATCGGCTTCTTTCATCGCACTATAAAGAGGCGTCAAAAATTTCCTTCTTCCAACGGACACTAAGAAATCTTCAATTGGAGATTTGATGTTTTTATAATATC
Source organism: Saprospiraceae bacterium (assembly GCA_020631135.1). Classification (GTDB taxonomy): domain Bacteria; phylum Bacteroidota; class Bacteroidia; order Chitinophagales; family Saprospiraceae; genus JAHDHU01. Next base: position 1,659 of record JAHDHU010000071.1, read on the forward strand.
CGTTTTTGATTGATAATTCGAACCATGCGGCTAAAATTTCGGCGTTACCGGAATTAGAAAAATTAAATTTTTCATCAAGCTTTTTCATCATTTCTTGATTGGTGTTCTTAGGAATTTTTCGTAAAAAATGTAGCCATTGATGTGTATTCCAATTTTCAGAACCTTTGAATTCTAAATAACCGTTCTTTAGTTTTCTGTTGATCAGCAAATCAATTGAAGAAAATTTATCAGACTTTGGAATAGGGCAGTTGGCTGGGATCCCGGCTCCATAAATCCAGTCTTTATAATTGGTTTCCACATTGTATTTATCTATTAATTTTTCTTCAAGGTATTCTACAAATTCTTCGGTCGTTAAGGTTTTGAATTTGTGTTCTTCGAAATAAGTTTTAAGGAAATCATCAAATTTTTCCCTGCCCACTTTTTCTTCCAGGGACATTAGAAAATAAGCACCTTTTTCATAAGCAATATCTGTCATGCCATCATCAGCATCTCTGCCCTTTAAATTTAATTTTAGATGTGTGTCGGCATGATTATGACCGATGTGTTGTACATCTGCTTCAAGATCTTGAAAGCCGAGTAAAGCGAGCATATCTGTGTATTCTTTCCCGTAAAGGGCCTCCATAATTCTTCTTTCAAAGTAAACTGTAAATCCTTCATTGAGCCAAAAATCATCCCAAGTAGCATTGGTCACTAAATTACCCGACCAAGAATGAGCCAATTCGTGTGCGATCAAGGCGGTTAAAGAACGGTCGCCCGCAATAATGGTAGGAGTCGCGAAAGTAATACGGGGATTTTCCATTCCACCGAAAGGAAAACTAGGCGGCAATACGATAATGTCATAACGCTCCCATAAATATGGACCATACAAATCTTCTGCCACCTTAAGCATTTTTTCAGTGTCGCCAAACTCATAAACAGAAGCTTCCAACATACTTGGCTCAGCATACACGCCACATTGCGTGCCTATTGATCCGAAAGCTAAATCTCCAACGGCTAAAGCTATGAGATAAGGAGGAATGGCTTGTTTCATTTGGAAGTTGTACACTCCGTCTTCGCTTTTGACAGTAGGGTTAGAAGCACTCATCACCGCCATCAATTCTTTGGGTACTTTGACTTTGGCATCATAAGTAATCCTGATACCTGGGCTGTCTTGGCAAGGTATCCAAGTTCTTGTTAAAATGGCTTGCCCTTGTGAAAATAGAAAAGGGTGTTTTTTGTCCGCCGTTTGATTAGGTCGCAACCATTGTAAAGCGGCTGAATTAGCACTTGTTTCATAATAAATGGAAACCAAAGTTGTATTGGCTTCAATTGGAATATGTAATGCTTGACCGAGTAAATCATCTTTTGGACCGAAAGTGAATTTTGATTCGATCTTTTGATTGAGCTTTACTTTGCTAATATTTAAATCTTTGGTATCAAAAATAATTTCACTGGCTCCTTCAGATTTTACAATATCAAAATGGGCAACCCCAGTAATAATCTTTTTTGTAAAATCAACATTTAAATCTAGAAATAGATTTGTGGTGAGTGCTTGGTCTGGATTACTAAAACTGTGGTGATCTTTACGATGATCTTCGGCGTATTGATTGTGAATTGAATCTTTTAGCATTTCTTTATTTTGACAAGAAATTATTGTGAAAGCTAAGAGTGCAAGGATCGTAAAGTATTTCATTTGTGAAAGTTATAAATGTGGTTTCACTTGATTCAGAATCGAATCTAAGTCTTGAGTGATTTTAGATTTTTTTAAATTGAGATCTTCAAGTTTTTTTGATTCTTGAAGAAGATGCTGATCAAAATTTGTGAAGTTGGCATCGATTTTATGCTTGATCGCAGAAGTATAATCCTTCAATTTTAGTGTGACATCCTGCCCTAATTGATTTCTTCCTTTGGTAATTTCGTTTTTAAAGCTTTGAAGTATTTTTCGTTTTTTAAACCCTACGGTAACTCCGGCGAATAAGATCCCTATGGTTGTCAAGATTCCACCAGTTATATCGAAGACCATTCCATTTACAACGCTAGCCAAAATAATTCCAACCAAAGCTATTCCGCCTCCTGCGGCCATATTAGGTCCTAATTTTTCAGATTCAGCCATCATCGCCTTATCATAAAAATTTTCGGAAGTACTCATAAAAGTAGAGAAGGTCTTTTGCAGATCCATCAAAACATTGGATATTTTATCAGCTATATCAGCGAATATTTCATCACTTTCTTTTAAAACGGTCTTACTCATTTTAATCTTAGAATCTACCAATTTTCCCATCGTTTGAATATTATCAGCAATGTCCACAACTCCGTTTTGGAGTTTGTCTTTTAGTGCAATATTTAAGTCTTTTTCGAAATTTGAGGTGAGTCTGGCTAAATATTCTTTAGGGCCAGATTCCTTATTACCTAAAAGAGAAGAGAAAGACCTTCGTAACATTGGGATAAAAGAAAGTTCTGAGGATAAGTCTGACTCAGTTTTCTGAGTGATTCGATCATAGGAAGCAAGAAGATTTTCTACGAGAAAATCAATTTGTTTATTTGTTTTTATGGATTGATTTTCCAAAGTCCCACTGATGTCTTCCCTAAATTTTTGATCGAGCTTCCATTGTTCTGTTCTTAAGTCTATGCTTTTCGCAATTCGATCATTGATGTTTTTTCCAGTGCTTGCGTTATTCTCAATTTTGAGGAAAGGTGCTTTTCCGCCAGTTATTTCTTTTTGGATGAAACTTCGCAAAGATTTAAAACCAGAATCTACTTGGTTTTCCAGTTCCATTTTTGCAGACACTGAGAAAACGAGAGGGGAGTCAATCCCTTTTTTGGATGCATATTCATGAACACCATCAAAGTTCGTTTTGAGATCTGCGTCATTCATCAAATCTTTTTGTTGCAAAACAAAAATGATTTTTTTACGCCATTCATCTTTGATAAAATCGAAGAACTCCCATGAAGATTGACGATAAGGATTCTTGGCCTCAAATACGAAAACGATTAAATCCGAATGAGGAATAAATCTTTCAGTGATCTCCTGATGATGGGCAACAATAGTATTGGTGCCTGGGGTGTCTACAATTGCAATATCCTTTAGAATATCGACAGGATGAGAAATCCTTTTTAAATATGGATTGATTTCTTCCTCTGTGCTCACTTCTCCGTACACGATTTGTTGAATAGTATCAGTCATCGGATGTGCTGCAACCTTACAAATTTCTTGATCTGTTTCTAACAAGGCGTTGATAAAGCTGCTTTTTCCGGCTTTAACTTCCCCTACGATTACAAATAAAAAAGGATCATTAATTCGATCTTTAATTTCACCTACGGTCTCTTTTAAGGTATTGTGACCTATTAAGTCTGTTAATTCAAACAGATCGCCAATCGAATGATGGAGTTTGTCCTTTAGATTTTTGTAATTCTCTTGAAAAAGAAATTTCATACTATCGTCTAAGCTTCTAAGTTATGACTACAATTTAGGATTTGGTCATTAGAAGATTGATTTCTTTTAAATAGACTTTTGACTCTGGCCCTTGATTCATTAATAAATCAATAATTGAAAGATTGGACATAAACCCAAAATCTGATTCAAATACTTGAGGGTAAGGCGTCTCAAGAATTGTGGTCATTTTATCCGATAAACTATATTTGGTACGAAGATCTTTCAGTGTCGGATAATCTTTTTTATATTCAAAAGTTTCAATTAAACTTAAATCGAGGTCCATCTTTTCTGCCAACCAATTGATCAATCTAAAATTCAAATTATAAAGCAAAGGTTCGTCTGAAGATAGAATATTACTCAATTCTTCAATATAGAAGGAATAATAAGGAGCTTGGCCATAAGCATCTTCCACTTTTTTTAAATGCAGCTTAGGCCAATTTTCATCATAGGAAATTTTGACCTCTTTAATTTTTCGTTTTTGATGCTTGCCTTTTTGAAGCGGTATTGAAAGTAATTGTGGGCCTGAACTACACAAAATGGTTGACTTATTTCTTTGGCTCTTTTTCTGATAGTTTTCATTTGCTTCGATCCTAACTGATCTTGCTTTAAGTATATGCACCCATATATCGATAGACCCGAAGTAAAAAATTGGTATAATCACATTAAATAATTTTATAATACATTAATCATTAATTTTCAGTAATTAACATATTATATATTTTTTTAATATATTTGCAGAGAGCACCCTTACTTCCCAAGCAGTACAACACTTTATCTAATTTTAAAAATCGATATTATGATTCGCTTTTTGCAAATCACCCTTATCCTTATTCTTAGTTGTACAGTAGTTGCTACTAATGCCCAAGGGAACGAAATTACGCTCAAAGAACTAAAAAATTACTCTAATTCTGAATTGGAATCATCCTACGAAGAATTTAAGATCTTCGAAACTGATTTCAAACAGTTGAAAATGCATCTTGCTTCCAACGATTTTGCTAAAATTATTTTAGATAATGATCAATGGAAAAACGCTCAGATAGAATGGGTGCCTAGCTTGGTTTATCAAGAAGGCATTATTATAGATGAGTTTAGACAATCCGGTAGAGAAAGAGTTAGTGACGTGCGATTACCGCAAACTTATAAAGCTTATACACCTTTTGGTGATGCAAGGCTTACCATAAATGATGAGTATTTAAATGGGTTCATTGATGGTGTCGATGGAACATATTATTTACAGCAAATAGAAAATGACTTAGGTAAGGATTTGATTGTCCTTTATAAGGATAGTGAAACAAAAGAGGCTCAATTAGGTACTTGTGGAGGAGATAATCACGATACGAAAGATATGATCCAGCCGGAAAAGCTTAAGTCTGTAGGTCAATGCTATCAATTAGATTTAGCAATCGCTGCGGATTTTTTGATGTATCAAGAAAGGGGAAGTGCTCAAGCATTGGTAAATCATATTCTTGCAAACATTAATAACGTAGCCCCCAACTACGAACTAAATGGTTCTGTCAATTTTCCGGATGGTATCGAATTTAATGTGACCGAAATTGTTCTTTCTTCTTGCAGTGATTGTGATCCTTGGACTGATGAAACCAACGTTTTTCAAGTTTTATTCAATTTTAAGGTTTGGGCTAGTGATGGAGGTTTTCTGAGTAATCATAAAATGGGACAGTATTGGACCGATCGTGATTTCGATGGAGCATATGTAGGTTTGGCGGATAACGCCACCAATCTTTTTTGCTCGCTCAAAGCTTATCATGTCTTACAAGATTATACTTCCAACATGAACTTTCTTAGGATTCTGACAAGCCATGAAATGGGTCATAATTTTGGGGGTATTCATGTAAATAGTACTGGTTTTATTATGTCTGCTGTTCTAAATAATACCAACGATTGGCATTCTTCAAACCAATCAATCATAGGGGGTGAAATAGCTAATGAAGGACCTATGTGTCTAAACGCATGTGGAGCAAATCCTTGTTCTTTTGTAACGGATTTTGAAGTTAGTAATGTTGGTAATACATCATTTGATCTAGATTGGACAGGTAATCCAGGTGAGAGTTTTGATGTTGAGGTAATGAATAGAAAGAATTCTCAAATTATTTATTCTACCACCACAACAAGTAATTCTTTAACGGTCTCACCTTCAGATTACGAAATCTGTAACCAATATTTAGTTAGTATTATCCGAAATTGTGGCTCTGGAAGCAGCCCGAAAAACAGCATAATATTCAGTTCACCCGTAATTCAGGGATGTGCTGACTTTTGTCCTGATAAGCGAGTAAATTGGACAAGTGGTGCAATTCAATTTAATGATGAATCTATAAATGCAACTTCTTGGAATTGGAATTTTGGGGATGGCAACACGTCCAACTCACAAAATCCAGCTCACGTATATAATATGCCTGGTTTTTATATGGTGTCTCTAGCAGTAAATGGTGGAGCCCACATGATGCAAGAGGATAGTTTAATTGCTGTTTTGCCAAATAGAACTTTACCTTACTCCTTGTTAGATGGTGGTTCCTTTGATACAGCTAATGATGACTTTGCGACTGAAGGATTAAATGGAACAGAGTCGATTTGGGAAAAAGGTATAGCATCTGGTCCGCTCAATTCTACGGATAATGTTTGGAAAACAAAGCTAAGTGAAGATGTAGGTCCCGGGGCAAGAGAGTCGGTTTTATATACGCCAAGATTTGATTTTTCTAATACTGGAAATTATGTACTCGAATTTGATCTAGCTATGGAAACAGTTTTCTGTAATGGTCCATACGCAATCCAAGTTCAATACTCAACCGATAATGGGAGTAATTGGACAAGACTCGGCTCATATGGTGATACTGGTCCCAACACAATGGGATGGTACAACAGAGGTCCAGGATCATCTTGTCCTATTTCTAATTTAGTTTTTAGCGATCAAACAGGTTGGACTTTTACTGGTTCGATGTTGTCAACATACGATGTCTCATTCTTGAGTGGTAACAGCCAGGTGTTGTTTAGATTTGCCTTTAATTCCTTTGCTGGGTTTACCCTCGGTTATGATGCTGATGGGGTTATGATTAACGATTTTAGGATCACTGCTTCTGGCGTCCTTGCATTAGATCTCAATAGCTTTTCAGGTTTGACTAAAGAAGGGTACAATGAATTAACTTGGGAAGCTCAAAACTTGGTAGACTTTGATGCTTTTGACATTGAAAGAAGTTTAGATGGAGTTCAGTTTTTTACCATTGGTGAAATAAAAGGCGAAACGGACAAAATCATGTATGGTTTTGAAGACCATAATATTCCTGATCAAACATATTACTATCGATTAAGAATGAAAGACTTAGATGGAAGTTTCGAATTTTCAAATATCATCAAATTATCCAATAAGAATAGTCCAAAATTAATTTCACTTTATCCGAATCCAGTTCGAGGCGAGTTAATCTATATTGATACTAATCAAGCTATCGAGGAGGTTCAATTTATCAATGCGGTTGGCAAAGTGGTTAAAAAAGCTCCATTTGCTAATTCGGTTGATATAAGTCAGATTCGAAGTGGAACTTATATTGTTCAGTTAATTTCAAATGGACAAACGATTCACACGCAAAAATTGATAATACTATAATACATTCCATGGGAGTCCATAAATTTGGACTCCCATGGGAAACAAAACCTTTAGTAAAAAGTATCTCAAACAGGCATTGAGCCTTTCAAATGATGTTTGTGTAAACCCGCAATTGCAACTCATTGTTTGTATTCCAGCTTATAAGGAGGACGATTTAATAGGAGCGATTAAATCTCTCCAACAAAACAGCTTGGATAACTCCCAATATGAAATTCATGTCCTTATAAATTATCCCAAAGGTTCGAATGCTGATTTAGTATTTCAATCCGAAACTCAATTGCAGGAATGCCTTGAGATGGGGGCAAAAACTTTTATTAAAGAATTTGATTTAAAAACCGCTGGGGTAGGTCTTGCCAGAAAATATTTGATGGATAATGCCGCAAAGAGATTTTATGAAATGGATAAACCAGATGGCATTATTCTAGCATTTGATGCGGATGCCACATGCGTGAATGATCATATTGCGAAGGTGCTAAAATATTTTAAAGCCAATGAGAACGTTGAAGCGGCCAGTATTTATTTTGAACACGATTTGGAAACCAGCCATGAGGAAATCAATAAATACATTACTGAATACGAACTTCATCTAAGGACCTATATTAATTGGAAGAAGTATCTCGCCTTGCCATATGCTTTCCAAACCATCGGTTCGAGTATGGCTGTCAGGGCGGGTGCCTACACTGCAAAGGGAGGAATGAATAAAAGAAAGGCAGGGGAGGATTTTTATTTCTTGCATAAATTCACAAACGGACAGAGATTTGGAGAAATAAAAAGCACCACCGTATTTCCTTCGTCAAGACTATCTGATAGAGTTCCTTTTGGGACAGGCCGGGCAATTTTGGAGGCAATAAATCAAAGTAAAGAAATAAACACCTATAACCCTCAAAGCTATTTGGCTTTTAAATCTTTTAAACTTGAGATTGATGCGATCCAAGCAGCAGACACACTCAATTTTGCAAATTTAAACCCCACGCTGATCAATTTTGTCCAACAAATTAAAATCAGAGATATCATTGACGAATGTCTAAAAAATAGCAGTTCTCAGATTGCGTTTCAGAAGAGATTTTATAGCCGATTCGACGCCTTTATGTTTATGAAATACTTGCATTTTATGAGAGATCAGGCTTTTCCCAATGTCAGCTCCTTAGAAGCCGCTAATCATTTGGCGCAGCTTAGAGACAATAGAGCATATTCTAACACGAAGGATGCTTTAATTGATTTTCGAAACAGAGATCGTCAGATACTTTAATGGAGGGCAGATCTAATTTCTAGTCCTTGAAGAATTTCTCCTTCAATTTCTACCCAATAGCGCAATCTGTCATATACTTTGGTTTCTTCAAAATAATTAAGCGCCATTTTAACGTATACATTGCCGTGCTTTGCCTCACTGGTCCAAAGCATTTTGTAAAACTTTTTGAGGGATTCTTCCGTTTGATGATCCGCCACCATTTTGAATCTTTCGGCTCCTCGTGTTTCTACAACAGAGGCAATCAACAAGCGATCTAAAAATCTTTCAGTGATTCCAGAGTGCATTTTTTTTAAAAGAGCCTTGACATATGGGTCCTCCTGCATTTTGTTTGGAAGCTCAACTCCCTTTTCTACCATCAGATCATAAACCATTTTAAAGTGTTCCAACTCTTCGATTCCGATATCAATTAATTCTGGCAAAATTTCTTTTCGATCCGGATATTTTGCGACCATACTCATCGCCATCGCCGAGGCTTTGCGTTCACAATCTGCATGATCTTTTAAAAAAGAAGGAAAGTCATCTAAAACTGCTTCAATCCAAGCTTGACTACTAGGAACTGCAACGTCAAGGTTATATTTCATTTTACCAATTTGTGCAAAAATAATCAGTTAAGCAATAGACAAGGTTGAACGAAAAGGAATTCTTCGGCACTTAAATTTTTAACTAAATATGAAGTGCAATTAAAATGTCAGCAATTATACACTTGTAAACCAACGGTTTAGATAACACATTATAAAAAATTATAATATTTAGGCACGACTTTTGCCTTCTTTGGATTGATATATTATTTACTGAGAATAATACCCTTTATAATCACTTAATTGATTATGAATCGAACCAACCTAAAAATTTATCTGATTTGTTTAGGCATTTCTTGTTTATTGACTTTCAACAAAGAGAAGAAAAGCACTAAAATCCCGAAAAAAGATCGTATTGATTTAGCCATGGATCAAGAGTTTTTAATGACTCAAGATCCCAATTCGGCCATTATTCCAAAATCTAACTTGCTCCAAGCAAACAAGTATCTAAGAAGTTTTTTTTCTAATCAGGAAAGAAACTCCAATGCCCTTATTTGGGATGAAAGAGGTCCTAATAACGTTGGAGGGAGGACGAGAGCATTGATTTACGACCTTAATGATACTTCTGGAAAAACTGTTTTTGCTGCAGGTGTTTCTGGAGGTCTTTGGAAAACAACCAATATTTCCAGTTCTAATCCAAATTGGCAGCCAATAGACGATTTTTTTGGGTCTCTTGCCATCTGTGCACTGGCGCAGGATCCAAACAATCCCCAAATAATGTACTTCGGAACCGGGGAAGGCTATTTTGGAACCAATAGTAACCCCGGCGTCGGTCTTTGGAAATCTAGCAATGGTGGATCTTCATGGACTTACTTAAATTCTACCAGTGGTCAAAATTTTGAGTTTATTCAAAAAATTGAAATAGCTCCAAACGGTGATGTGTATGTTGCTACCAAGTCTGGCTTATTTAAAAGTTCAAACGCAGGAAATTCTTGGCAGAAAGTATTGGGTCAGTCACTAGGGGCGGTTTCCAACAATGTAAATGATATTGAAATAGTAAATAGCAATACGATATATGTTACAATTGGCTTGTATGATCAGGATGGGATTTACAAAACTTCGAATGCTGGTGCTTCATGGACAAAGTTAAATACCGGCTTACCAACTACTGATTTCTCAAGAATTGAAATAGACGTAGCGCTTTCAAATAATGATATAGTTTACGCACTTTTCGAAAATTCAAACGACGCCAGTTGTTTGGGTATTTTTAAAAGTGCAAACGGTGGATCTTCTTGGACTGAAATAGAAAATCCTCCAGCCTACGGAATGACCAATTTTGCGCGTACACAAGCTTGGTATAATCTTGCGGTAGAAGTAAACCCTTTAAATGAAAATCATATTACGATCGGTGGCATCGATCTCTTAAAATCTACCAATGGTGGTTTGTCTTGGACTCAAATTAGTCATTGGACCAACAGTGGTCCTTACCCCTATGTTCACCCTGATCAACATGCCATCGTTTACAATCCGTTTAACCATAATGAAATGTTGGTAGGCAATGATGGTGGAGTGTGGCAAAGTACAAATGCCCAAGACATTACCCCAGATTTTATTCAACGAAACAAAGGTTACAATATCACCCAATTTTATGGAGCGGCTATGCATCCCAACGGCGGACTCGACTACTTTTTGGCTGGAGCTCAGGATAACGGATCTCATAAATTCACCAGCCCTGGAGTTAACACTACTACTGAGGTATCGGGTGGAGATGGAATAAATTGTTTTATCGACCAAGATAATCCTCAAGTTCAAATCACTTCCTATGCTTATAATAATTACTTTGTTTCTAATGATGGCGGATCGTCATTCACATACATCCAATTAAATAATTTTGGCTTGTTTGCCAATCCGAACTTTTATGATTCGGATGCGAATATTCTTTATGCGAGTACTTCTGAAGGCAATGTTTTAAGATGGAAAGATCCACAAAATAAAGTAGCTTCATTTCAGCACATTATCGTCGGTGCGTTGACAGGACAAAAGGTGGCCGTAATCAAAGAATCTCCAAATGTCCCTGATCGTCTTTATATCGGTACAACAGAAGGAGATGTGATGTTCATCGATGGAGCAAGCAGTGGTATTTTCAAAACAGCCACGGTTTTGAGAGATGTAAACTTTGGATTTGTTTCTGGTATCGATATTGAAGTTGGAAATGAAAACCATGTAGTTATTAGTTACAGTAATTATGGCATGTCCTCTATTTATGAAACCAATGATGGAGGTAATTCTTGGTTAGACGTAGAAGGTAATCTTCCAGATATCCCAGTGAGAGATATTATGATAAGCCCCAACCAAAATATGAACTTAATCGTGGCCACAGAGCTGGGCGTTTGGGCATCTGATGCAAATCGTTCGAGTAATATAAATTGGTCTCCCCAAAATTCAGGCATGGCAAACGTGAGAGTTGATCAGTTGGTTTACCGTCCTTCCGATCAGATGTTAGTTGCAGCTACTCATGGAAGAGGTTTGTATTCAAGTTCTTCTCTGTCCTTGGGGACAGTGCCAGTTGAAATATCTTCTTTCGACCTCGAGTACATCAGAAACAAAGATGTGATTCAATTAAATTGGTATACAGCATCGGAAATAAATTTAGATCGATATGTCATCCAAAAATCTTTCGATGGGGAGCAGTGGGACGAAATCGCCGAGATAAAATCTAAAGCAATTGGTGGTGCCAATTCTTATCAATACCATGATGGAGATTTGTATATCAATGACTATCCTTATTATTATCGGTTAAAAATTATCGATTTGGATGGCAGTTTTGAGTACACTGAAGTAAAATCAATATATCTCGAGAAAGGTAGAACCAATAGAATCATTCCTGAGTTTTTTCCAAATCCCTTTGAAAATGCCTTTACCCTTAAAAATCAAGAAGAGTTTGAAAAATTGGTAATCAATAATTTGTCAGGAAATAAAATTCTTGAGTTCCAAAAGCCTTTCGACCAAACGGTGGATCTATCTCAATTTCCAGATGGAATATATTTTATGGTGTATACTACCATTACTGGCGACAAGGGAGTCGAAAAACTAATCAAGCAATCACCCCATGACGAAGAGGATTAATTTTAATTACGCATAAAAAAGATGTAGCAAAGTACAAGTGCAATGAGGGTGATAATTCCAGCCCACAGAAAAAACTGTTTTTCTTGCTTCTTTAGCTTAGCTGCTTCTTTTTGTTGCTTTTTAGATTTTGCCATCTTTATTCGAATTGATTTATCCTAAATTATGGCATATTACTTGCGGAGCTCATCTTTTATAAA
>JAHDHU010000072.1 GCA_020631135.1 Saprospiraceae bacterium
ACAACAACAATAATTTAGTAGATAGCTTTAAAATTGAAGATTTACCTAATAATATTTCTGCTGGGATTGATTCAAATGGCGATTTGGCTTTTTATGAAAATCCTACGCCTCGTCAAGCAAATGGAGATGGGAAAACTGGCTTGCTAAATCAAGAAATTATATTTTCCGTATTAGGAGGCAACTGCTTTCAGTGTCCTACAGATGCATTAACCTTAAGTGGAAATCCTCCAGGGTCGACAATTAGATATACCCTAGACGGAAGTGAACCGAATAGCAATTCGGATATTTTTAACTCTCCTATTTTCATCAATGACGATTTAATCGTCAGGGCTAAAATCTTCCAAGAAAACTTTATTTCCACGAGGATACAAAACGAAACCTATATAAGATCTGTAAATCACTTATTGCCCATCGTTTCTTTGATTACAGAACCTGATAATCTATTTAGCGAAGAATCGGGTATTTATGCTTATGGTAATTCTTACGATTTTGGTTTCCCTCATTTTGGAGCTAACTTTTGGGAAGATTGGGAAAGACCCATTAATTTTTCCTTTTATCCCGAAGATGGTTCTTTAAACTATTCTTTTGATGGAGGTACAAAAATATTTGGAGGCTGGTCACGAGCACAAGATCAAAGATCCTTATCTTTTTTTGCACGAAAATCATATGGTCAATCTTCTATAGACTATCCTTTTTTCAAACTTCGAGATTATGCTAAGTACCAAGCATTGGTTTTAAGAAATTCTGGTCAAGATTGGACACGTACCAACATTAAAGATCTGGTACTCAGTAATATTATGGAAACTGCTGATATTGAAATCCAAGCAGGACGACCAACAGCAACTTACATTAACGGTGAGTATTGGGGAATCTATAATCTTCGTGAAAAAGTTAATGAACATTTTTTCTCATCGAAATTTGGTGTTGATCCGGATGCCATTGATTTATTAGAGCTTGATGGCGAAGTGATTCAAGGATCCAATAGTGATTACATTACGCTTCGCAATTTTATCACATCTCTCAATTTGTCGAACGATGCGAATTTGGATTTGATAGCAGATATGATGGATTTGGAAAATTACATTATTTACAATGTAGCTCAAATCTATTTTGACAATCGAGACTGGCCAGGCAACAATATTAAGTATTGGAAAGCGGAGGGAGGCAAATGGAGGTGGATATTATTTGATACTGATTTTTCATTAGGTATTTGGAACCCAAACTCCTATTTCGACAACACTCTGGCATACGCCCTGGAACCTTTTGGGCCAAATTGGCCTAATCCTCCTTGGTCTACCCTAGTATTTAGAAATTTAGTTCAGAGCCAAAAATTTGTTCACAAGTTTGTGAATCAATTTGCAGATGAAATGAATTCAAGATTTCTTCCGAATTCATTTAAAGATAAGATTGATAGCATTAAGCAAATTGTGGAATTAGAAATTCCGGATCATTATAACCGATGGGAATCAAATCAAGCTGACTTTGACTTCAATGTAGACGTGATGAAAAATTGGGTCACTCAAAGACCGCAATTTATGAAACAACATATTTTAACTGAATTTAATCTCCCTGCTTACCATCAACTCAATATTTCAAATCAACTCACCGAAGCCGGTTTCGTAAGAATAAATAGTCTGACTATAAAATCAGAAATATGGACTGGAGATTATTTTGAGACTGTACCAGTTCGAGCCATAGCGATTCCTAATCCTGGATATACCTTTTCACATTGGGAAGGTGATGTATCAGGGAATAATGCTGAAATTTTCGTTGACATGAAATCGGACATGACATTGATACCTGTTTTTAGTTCATTGCAAAGTGATGATGTTTCGGTAATAATCAATGAAATAAACTATAACTCTAGCGATTCTAAAATATCGGGTGATTGGATTGAACTTCACAATAGTAGTAATGACTATGTTGATATTTCGCAATATTCTTTTCAAGATTCAGATCCAACTCACACTTATATCGTAAAATCTGGTACTATTTTAAATCCCAACGGTTATTTAATAATCGCTAGGGATAAATTTGCTTTTCAAAGTGTATACCCAGAAGTCGAAAACGTTCAAGGTAATTTCGATTTTGGTCTTTCAAATGATTTTGATGATGTAAAAATTTATAGTCCAGACGGGATCTTGGTTGATTCAGTGAGCTACTCGTCTCAAACACCTTGGCCAATGGAGGCAAATGGACAGGGACCTACTTTAGAACTGATTGATCCTTCTTTAGATAACAGTCTCGCTGAAAGCTGGGACATTCTTCACGAATGTGGAACTCCAGGCGAAACAAATTTGACTAGCGCCACAAACAATCTGGATACTGCCTTCGAAATTTTGACCTTTCCGAATCCAACTCACGATCTCTATAACATCAAAATTTCTAATCCAAATCAAAAATTGCCGAAAGAAATTATTTTTGAAATTATAAGTGTTGAGGGTAAATCCTTAATACATCAAAAAGTTGAGAATATTAACTCTAATTCGTTCGACACCCTTTTCGATCTAAGCCAATTATCTACAGGAGTTTATTTTGTAAAAATCAACTCAGAAGGTTTTCAACATTCAAGAAAGCGATTAATAAAATTGTAATTCGAGATTATCGAGGTCCACTTTTAGACGCGACATTCTCAAATAAACTTTAATAGAAGTAATTACATCTTTTTCACAATAAGATTGAATTTTTGCTAGATCATTTTCTAGATAATAAGTATCATGAATCTTAGATCCATCTAATTCATCCTTTGGTGTAGCAATGTTCAGTATTTGAGCAAGCAAATCCAAAGAAGTATAATTCTTATAATCTCCAAATTTCCACATCTCCATGGTATCTATTAAATGACTTATCTGCCAAGGCTTTTTCCCGCTCAAATTAAGCAAGCTGGGAAGTGATAAATTATTGACAATCATTCTTCGAGAAATAAATGGAATATCAAACTCCCGAATATTGTGACCTGCCAAAAAATGGATATTAGGATCATAAAAAAACTTGTCTAGGAGCAACTTGAAATCTCTCAAAATTTGAGATTCATCTTTACCAGAAAAAGATTTGATCTTGATCTCTCCCACGCCTGAGGCGTTAATGGAAAGCCATCCTAAAGAAATACAAATTACTTTTGAGAACTCAGCGTAAATTCCTGCTTTGTTTTTGTATTGAAGTTCTACATCATTTAGATCATTTTGATGTTTATAATAAAATTTTGCTTTCGAGTTCCAATTACATTGACTACGGTAATCTAGGTGCGCATAATTAGCTTGCAAGGATACTGTTTCAATATCCAAAAATAAGATTCGATTTAAATTTTTGATTTTCATATTCATATCGGTACAAACCCCTAATCTTTTTAGTTGTATACCATGAATTTTTCATTTCAAACCCTTTAGACATACTATTTTTTGATATTTTCAAGTCTCATTAACCCAAACGAAAACTAAAAACTGCTTATGAGCAACTCTGTAAGAATACCATCGTGGATATATCTGATTCTAGCTTTACTCTTGGGTCTTAATATTTATCAATGGTACAATACCAACAAACTGAGTAAACTGAATGATCAAAAAGAATCAGAACTTTTTGAGATGGAGAAAGTAAGTGCAGAATTAGAATCTGACTTTGAAGCAGCCATGTCGAGCTTAGAAGAAATGCGAAGCGAAAATCAAGCTGCCAATGAATTGATCGAAAGCCAAAAAAAAGAACTACAAGCGCAAAAAAAGAAAATTAATAATCTAATTTGGAAATCTCGTGAACTCACAAAAGCAGAAAACGAATTGGCTAATTTAAACGCATCTGTTTCTGGCTATCTCGCCCAAATAGACAAACTTAAGAAAGAGAATACCCAATTGGCATCGGCCAACACTACCTTGCGGAAAGAAAAAGAAGTTTTAAGTCAAGATTTAAGCAACGAAAAAACGATTAGCTCAACCTTGAATAAGGAAAAAGAAAATTTAATCGAGGAAAAATCAAACCTTGATCAAGCAAATAAGGTTTTAGATACCAAGGTAGACCGTGCATCGGCAATTAAATTAAATTCTTTGACTGTAGAAGGAAGACAAAATAAAGGAAGTGATTCGAAAAGTCAGAGTAGAACCAAAAGACTAGATTTTCTACGTACGTGTATTTTAACAGAGACCAATACGATTGTAGGTTCAGGAGCTCAAGAAATCTTCATTCAAATTATTGATCCTGAAGGAGTAACCATTACACGAAATGATGGTGCAACAGGAGGAATTTTAATTAATAAACTTAACGGAGAACAACTTCGATATACTTTTAAAGGCAATATCGAATACAACAATGACGAACATGAAGAGTGTTTTGATTGGCAACCTGATCATCGCTTGGCCAAAGGCTTGTATACCATTATGGCTTATCATCGAGATTATGAAATTGGAAAAGGCACTTTTAAATTAAAATGACTTGAATCGTTCTCTGCTTTATATAGAAAGCCTAGAAAATGAAAGAGTAAAAGATTTAATGTTAGAGGCTTTTTATCTTATCAAAAGCCTCATACCTCAGATACAGTGCGCTTTTAAATGGAGAACTCCTTTTTTCCTTTACAGGAACAAACATTTCTGTTATCTAAATTTTAAACAGGAGAAAATTTACTTTTCTTTTTTCAACATGACCGAACAATTGACATCTACACACTTTCAGATTGATCACCTAAAGCATGTTTCAAAAATTTATATTTCGAATCATACCCAATTGCGTAATCAAAAGCTTGCTGAACTTATCATCCAGGCAGTAATGATTCATGAAGCCAATTTAGACGCACCATGATCTTTTCGACAAAACTTGTCAAATTTTAATTGAGCATTAAAACAACTAATTTTGTTCAAGCTTGTTGACTAAGACAGTGAAAAGAAATGGGTAAGAGAAAAATAAATCCAATAGACGAAGATAAAATTGCTCAGAACCCTGGGTTGTTACCTTATGCACATAGCGTAGGTGGTGCGATAATAAAACCTCTTGATAAAGGAAAAACAACAGGTATCGCGATGTCCGCGATGTACCAGCAAACGGAAAAACAATTGGTGGACATTAAAGAGCAAGTTGAATATCTTTTGCAAAAAGCACAAGAGGTCCACAATAGAATCGAAATAAGCGAAAAAATTTATAAAGCGGATTGTGGGTTCAAACCTATTCCAGGACAAAATTATTTTCTTTATGAAAAAGAAAGTGACGAAAGTTGGGTCCTCTCCATGATCGGCCAAGACGAATGGGGAAAAAGCTGTCCATATAATTTTGTAGCCGAAGTCAAACTGCTTGCCGATCACACTTGGGAAATTAAAAGTCAAACTCTTTAAAGAAATAGTGTTTTAACACTAAAAGTGGAGGATGGACCAATGGTCCATCCCCGCTTGCCTTTGCTAAAACATCATAGAATTAGCAACACGGAATGTCACAACAACCTGGGAAGCAACACGCCAAGAGACTCAATAGAGTAAACATAAAATCACAATTTGGTGAGTCTTTATTACTTAATTTATTTGCCAATTTGGTTAAGCATCGGTCCTAATGAATTGCCAACCAATTTATTTACAGCAGAAGTTTTAACGATAGTAAAACAACAGAGACCACTTTCATTTGTACAACTTACCATCAAAAATTTTTCTCCTGCTTTTAAGTCAAACTTTTTCCTCACATCTTTTGGAAAGACGAGCTGGCCCCTATCATCAAAACTGATGACCGCTTCAATTTCGCAACAATTAGAATTATCAGTATTTGCTTTCGGTAAATCTATCATGAAACAAACTTAACTTATTATTCTGATTATTCTGATTATTCTGATTATTTAGGATTCATTTAACAAAAAACCCAGTTCAACAGCGTTGACTGGGTCATTAGATTTAGGCGGTTTTTTCTTTAATCATCGCGCCCTCTCTCTTTGAGATATTCTAAATCATTGTTGATTGACAATATCATTATACAGGTAGCCGTGCAAAATACTGGACTTGTTATACAATGGTGACCGTTCCAACTTCCATCTTCGTTTTGGATATTCTTTAGATTTGCAGAAACCTTTTCATACCAATTTTTCCAATCATTATCATCATTTATAATTAAAGACTCCCCTGTTTGTAAAAAACTTAAAAATTCCTCGCCTCCATTGTTTCCAAACCCAGCCAAGACTTTCTCATCCTGAGCGGTAACTTTCGCGGCATTGTAAACTTTCACTGCAGCATCAAGTTTTAGTGCCTCCTTCTCACTTATTCCTGATTCAACCAAATTATCATAGTCAACCACATCATTTTCGACCAAGCCAGATTCTTTGGCTTCTTTTATCAGTTTTCGAGCCTTTCGAGCTTCCTTCGCATTTGCTCTCACAGAACTTGATACAGAGTACAAAACCACTCCTGCTCCATCCCTGGTTTTAGTTTCTTTGCTTACTGGATCAAAATTTCCGGTTTGATAGGCTTTGGCTTTTTCCAATTTATTTAAATCAATTTGCACTCCTTGTGCCTCTGCTGATTCTAGCACATTCATGGCAAAAGAGGATTGTAAAACACCTGCCCAGCCCGCACCATTAGATTTTCCTTCCTCATCCATTTGGGATTGAACCATATCGACTCCTTTATTGACAGCTAGAAAAACTCTTTGGTACAAATTCGAGTCTTCAGAAATGTAGTCCATTAAATTTGTCAGATATTGAATACTTAAAACCAAATCGATGTTTTGACCTAGTTTACCCTGAATTTGGGTTCCAGACAGTGTAGTAATTTTCTCATTTGGCGCTGCGGATTCTACGGCATCCAAAATAAAAAGAGTCGCCTTTTCAAGTTGAGTGGCAAAAGCGCCTTCCGTTGGTGTACTACCAGTTCGCAATAAAGCCATGGCCACCATTGCAGTAGTCGCCGGATCAGCAGGAACTTTATGTGGATTCATTTCTCGCTGATTGGATCTAAATCCAGCACCCCAACCGCCATTTTCTTGTTGAGCTTTCTCCAACCAATTTAAACCACTTTGTATCGAAAATTGAATGGATTCTAATGCGGCATTGTCTAATTCCATATTTAATGGAACTTCTCCCATAACAGTATTGAAGACACAGCGATCGGGATCAATTGGGTTTGGATTGTAGAATTTCGAAAAGATTAAAAAACTTGAACCTAAAAAAGAGAGGGAAATCATCAAAAATTTGAATTTCATAACATAAAGTATTTGAGTGAAAAAATGAGTTGGTTTTCATTTTCAAATACAAGATGACCTCGGTATACAAATTACATAACGAAAGAACAAAATGTTTTAGTTTCTCATAAATAATTTGCTTTCAATTCTTAAGCTCAGAGTAAAAGCCAAAAGAAAATAAAACATTCCTATTTACATAGTGTTAGTATGGTCTAGAAGTAAATTTCTAAAGCTATTTTAGTGATATGATCGGATGGAATTTTAAACAATTTGTACCCAACAATGATGGTGATGACCCATTCGAAAAACTATTTAAAATCTTTAAAGAAATTTTAATTCATACCTCTGGTGAAGTTGATGAAGCGATCTCATGGCTTACAGAGCTTGACAAGCAATATGATTTGACAACGCCACAATATGGAATTGGAGATTTCGTACAAGACTTGATTGACAAAGGTTTTCTAAAAAATCGTGACCAAGATGGTAATCTAACTAATCCAACCAGCAAACTAGAAATAGCCCTTAGACAAAAAGCACTCGATGATATTTTTGATCAATTAAAAAAATCAAAAAGAGGAAATCACAATACAAGGTACATTGGGAAAGGGGACGAACATACTTCTGAATTACGACCATTTGAGTTTGGCGATACTCTAGACAAACTTGCCATTTCAGAATCTCTTAAAAACGCGCAAATCAATCATGGGATTGACGAGTTTAAACTCACACAAGAAGATCTTGAGGTTCATGAAACTTATTACAAAAGCCAAATGAGTACAGTGCTCATGATCGACATTTCACATTCGATGATTTTGTACGGTGAAGATCGGATCACACCTGCAAAAAAGGTAGCAATGGCTTTAGCAGAACTGATTAAAACAAGGTATCCTAAAGACACATTAGATATTCTTGTTTTTGGCAATGATGCTTGGACGATAGACATAAAAGATTTGCCTTATTTAAAAGTGGGACCTTACCATACCAATACCGTAGCAGGTCTAGAACTTGCAATAGATCTATTGAGGAAAAGAAAAAATCCTAATAAGCAAATAATGATGATCACCGATGGCAAACCCACATGTATCAAAAAAGGAAAAAAATACTATAAAAATAGTTGGGGACTAGATAAAACAATCCTCAACAGGACACTTGGTCTTGCTGTAAAATGCAGGAAACTACAAATACCGATCACCACCTTTATGATCGCTCGAGATGAGTGGCTTGTAAATTTTGTTGATCAATTTACTAAAGCCAACAATGGAAAAGCATTTTATTCTTCTCTAGATGGTTTAGGTGAATTTATTTTCATGGATTACAAAAAGAATAAGAGAAATAAATAATGGATATTACCAAAATAAAAACCCTTGGAGAACTAAAAAAGTCTGGGTATAAAAGCAAAGATGTCAAAACAGAATTACGCGATAATCTATTAGCCAATCTTAGCAGTGGCAAAGTAAATTTCCCCAACATTCATGGATTTGAGGATACAGTAATTCCAGACTTGGAGCGTGCGATTCTCTCAAAACATAATATTTTATTACTGGGATTGCGAGGTCAAGCTAAAACGAAAATCGCTAGACTAATGACCACCCTTTTGGATGAGTATGTTCCTGTTGTATCTGGATCAGAAATAAATGATGATCCACTTAAACCTATTTCGTACCAATCAAAAAAAATAATCGAAAAAGAAAGAGATAAAACTTCTATAAGTTGGTTACACCGAAATGAACGATATGTTGAAAAACTTGCTACACCTGATGTAAGTATTGCTGATTTAATTGGAGATGTCGATCCTATCAAAGCAGCAAGTCTTAAACTGCCTTTCTCAGATGAGAGGGTAATACACTTTGGTTTAGTGCCTCGAGCACATCGTTGCATTTTTGTAATCAACGAACTTCCTGATTTACAGGCAAGAATTCAAGTATCCTTGTTTAATATTTTACAAGAAGGAGATCTTCAAATTCGAGGATTTAAATTGCGCTTGCCTTTGGATCTTCAATTTGTTTTTACTGCCAATCCTGAAGATTACACCAATCGCGGATCTATTGTAACACCTTTGAAAGATCGAATAGAAAGTCAAATCTTAACGCACTACCCTAGATCGATAGAAACTGCAAAAAAAATCACTGCACAAGAATCTAAATCTGAAGTAGAGAATAAAAAAATAGAAGTGCCTCATGATGTCAAAGACATGATCGAAATGATTGCATTTGAGGCAAGAAGCAGTGCCTATGTTGATGAAAAAAGTGGTATTTCAGCTAGAATGGGAATTTCTGCCTTCGAAAACCTCATAAGCACGGCAGAGAGAAGAATGTTGTTGAATAAAGACAAATCTACTTCATGTAGAATCACTGACTTTTGGGGTGTCATTCCGGCCATGACCGGAAAAATGGAGTTGGTTTATGAAGGCGAACAAGAAGGCACTTATAATGTAGCCCTAAGCATAATCAATGGTGTGATTGAAGATAAATTTCTCGAAATGTTTCCACACCCAGAAAAAATAAAAGAAGGATCATCCGATCCATTCGGAACTCTGAGACAATGGTTTGGAGCAGGTAATGAAATTCAATTGCTCAATGACGATAGTGAGAAGGATCACAAGAAAAAATTAAACTCTGTAGTTGGTTTAAAAAAACTGGCAGAAACCAAGATTTCCAACAAATCTTCCCTATACTTTATGATGGAACTCATCTTACACGGTCTCTCTGAATTTGATGTCATCAATAAAACAATTGTCGATGGAGAAATAAAGTTTGCAGATCCTTTCGGAAACATATTGGATGACTTGGCGAATGACAATTAATCGATATTATCGCATTCGCGAATGCGCGCAAAGGGTTTTGGAAACATCCAATTTTATAATTTAAATGTTCACTTAAGTCTTTATTCTCAAATTAAAGCTGTTTACATTTGCAATACTAAACGCGATTCACCATGTCCGAAAGCAATATCAACATCCTCAATAAAACCAACGACTCTCTCAATGAATGGAGATTAAAAGAAAAAAAAGCACTTGAACTTTTAAAATTAGCGGGAGATCTTCGATTTGATAAAAGTATAGAACTCGTTTTATTTAGAAAGGCCATTTATGATATTCAGCCTAGCGCAATCATAAGTGCACATCAGTTTTCACAAAATTATGGCTCCAGTATTCTTAATATCGAAGTTAGCTTAGCATTGGCTCAAAGCATCTCAAAGATCAATAATTTGGCTCCTTCTAAAATTGATATAGGCACCTTAGGAATGGATTGGCTCAAAGAAAAAGAAGAATTTGCGAATCCTGAAGAGTTCGTCCATTTTAAACTTAAAAATTTTATCGGAACTGATTCGAAGTTAAAAGGAAGCAAAGACATCATTTTATATGGCTTCGGAAGAATTGGAAGACTTGCTGCTCGCATAATCATAAATCAGACTGGTAAAGGAGAACAACTTAGATTAAAAGCCATTGTCATAAGGCCCAAATTAAAAGACAGATTTGAGGAAGCAACCAAAAGAGCATCCTTATTAAAATCAGATACAGTACACGGTGAATTTAACGGGCATGTTATGGTTTCAGAGGATGGACAAGAATTGCACGTTAACGGTAACATTATTAAATTGATTTACGCATCCCAACCTTCTGATATCGATTATACGAGTTATGGAATTTCAAACGCCTTAGTGATTGACAACACAGGAATTTTCAGAGATCGAGAGGGTTTAACCAATCACCTTAGACCTGGTGTTGATCAGGTGCTTTTGACAGCCCCAGGAAAGGATATTCCCAATATCGTGATTGGAGCCAATCAAAAAACATTTGATCTTGGTAGTGAAAACATAATTAGTGCTGCCTCTTGCACTACCAATGCGATTGTGCCTGTTTTAAAAGTTATTTCCGAAAATTATGGAATTGAAAATGGACATTTAGAAACGATTCATGCTTATACAAATGATCAAAATTTAATTGATAATTTTCATAAAAAGCCGCGAAGAGGAAGAGGTGCTCCAACCAATATGGTGCTTACCACTACTGGAGCAGCCAAAGCAGTTTCTAAAGTGATTCCTGAATTGAACGGATTACTCACTGGTAATGCAGTCCGCGTACCAACTCCTAATGTGTCAATGGCAATTTTAAATCTTAGATTGAATCAAGTAACAACATTAGAAGAATTAAATGCAAAGTTGAAGGAAGCTTCACTTTACGGCGATTATGTCGAACAAATTGAATATTCGAGTTCTACCGAATTTGTTTCTAGTAATGCCGTCGGTTCAACGAGCACCTGTATTGTAGACTCACCTTCAACAATCGTATCCAAAAGCGGTAAAAACGCAACCATCTATTTGTGGTACGATAACGAATATGGTTATACCTGCCAAGTTGTAAGATTAGCCAAATTAGCATCGAAGGTTAGGAGATACATTTACAATTAGAATTTCTTGGCCGCACCTCTAATCAGTATCCTTCTTCCTTTTAAAAATGAAGAAGCGCACTTGCAAGAATGCCTCAACAGCATTGTTTTACAGAGTTATACAAATTGGGAATTACTAGCAGTAGATGATCATTCTTCAGATTCATCATATCATCTTGTTAAATCATTATCCAAAGAACATTCTAAAATAAAAGTTCTTAGAAATCCAAAAAAAGGAATAATTCCGGCTTTACAAACCGCCTACAAAGCTTCTAAAGGATTGTTTATAACTCGAATGGATGCGGACGACTTGATGACTGATGATAAATTATTTACTCTGTTGGAGATCTTGAAAAAAAACAATGGAGCACTCGCTACTGGAGGCGTTAAATATTTTTCAAATACTCTTTTAGGAGATGGCTATAAAAAATACGAAAGGTGGCTTAATCAATTGACCTCGACGGATTCGAATTTTGATGAAATCTATAAAGAGTGTGCAATACCCTCTCCATGTTGGATGACGCATCGGAGTGTCTTAAATAAAGTCGGTGCATTTGACACAGACAGATATCCGGAAGATTATGATCTCGCCTTTAGATTTTATGAGCATCGCATAAAAGTTAAAGGAACCGAAAAAATTATTCATCATTGGAGAGATCATGCCGATCGTGCATCTCGTAATGACCCCAACTACCAAGACAATCGATTTCTTGATTTAAAACTTCACTATTACCATAAAGTGGATTTTGAGCCTTCACATAAACTAGTCATTTGGGGCGCAGGGAAAAAAGGAAAGACAATTGCCAAGTATTTCATTGATAATAACATTCCAATTCATTGGGTTTGTAATAACATCAATAAGATCGGAACTAAGATATATGGTGTCGAGCTTAAAGATCCAAATACATTAAATACCTTATCAATAGCAGATATTATTCTCGCAGTCGCGAATGCCGAAAGTCAAAATCAGATTATAAGCTATTTGAATTCTTTAAAGGAAACAACAACGAATCTATATAAATTCTGTTAAGTACTGTATTATAGATACTTATATGTTATAATATTTTATAATATAATTGAATTATGTTACTTTTGTAGTTGAAATGACCCACAAATGAATGCGTTTAATTCCTTAATGTTATTCCTGATCATGTTAGCCAATGCTGTCGATATGAGTAATCCAGTGTTGAATTTTAATTCGTACAGCTACGAAACGGCGCTTGAGAAAGCAGAAAATGACAATATGTTGGTTTTCGTCAATTTCAATTCTGTCAATGACGAAAGTTGTTTAGTCATGTCAGAAACCACATTTAAAGATTACGATGTAATAGAATTTATGGAATCCTATTTCATAAGTGTTGATGCCAACTTAGAAAAAAAGATTGGTCAAAAGTGGGTCAACAAGTTCAAAGTAAACTGCCTACCAACTTATATGGTTTTGGATCACGAAGGATGCTTACTCGCATTGAATCAAGGTGAATTAAGTTCTTTTGATTTTCTTGATTGGATAAAGCAAATAGACAAAGTAAATCAAATGATTTTTGGAACCCTCGATTTTGGTTCTGTTATGACTGATGAGTCCAACAAAATTGTAAAACCCGTTTTAGAAGAAGAAGAAGAAGAAGAAGAAGAAGAAGAAAAAGAAGAAGAAGCAAAATTTGAGCAGAAAAAAGAAATCGAAATTTTAGAGAACTCGACTACATTGTCATCAACAGAATTAAACAATTATTTGGAGGCACAAGTGGTTAACAACACCTCCTTTGGCCCAGGAGAAGATGATCAAGCCCCAATAGAAAGAGTGAGGCTCCCCCGTGAATATATCTTGATCAACTATCAAGACAATCCTACGATGAAATACTCTATACAGATTGGCGCATTTAACAACTATGCCAATGCTCGTCAAAGAATTGAACAATTGAAGGAGAATATAAACGAACGTTTATACATTATAGAGGAAAAGCAATCTGCGAAAGTTTTTAAAGTGATCGTTGGAACTTTTGCAGCAGAGGCTAAAGCTAAAGACACCCTTAACTATCTAAAAGAAATGGGCTTCGAAGGCTTCGTAAGAAGAATTTAATTTAACAGAATCTAAATAAACAAAAGTTATACTGAATTAATATTTTTAGTTAGTTTAGATATTACAAATATTTTTCATTTATA
>JAHDHU010000073.1 GCA_020631135.1 Saprospiraceae bacterium
GCTAAATGCTCCTACTTTAAACATTGTTGTAGATTCCAAAACGATATTTCCTGTCAACTCTGGATCAGATTCTGTGACATCAAAACCATTTGTCGTGTATCGCAAAACTGAATTTGGCTCATTGTTGGTTACCACTAATTCGACCTGATCAGTAAAAAAACCAGAAGTTTTATCGATGTTTGGTGTTGCACAATAGCCCATAAACTTGGGAGCCGCATCATTTGAGCTGCCCGATGTCGGTTCAGTACACACACGCCACTCCTCGGAGCCATCAGTCATCCGCGCAAAAGAGTTCTCAACATGGGTATAGTCTAAACTATATTGCTCCAAAATATTACCATCTGGATCTGCAAATAATACTACATCATTTCCTGAGGTCTGACTCAGTTTAAAATTGCTGTGTAAGTATTGGGTTCCTTGCATGTCCCTCCCTGAGCAAAGGATTACTAAAAACTCTCCTGGGGCCAATGAAGTGCCTTGGGGTAATGCATATTTTATCGGATTGTCAACTTTATCAGAAAGATAGTAACCACTAATGTCCACCGTCGATGATGATCGATTGTACAATTCTATCCAGTCTTCGGTTTTGTTAAACCCATCCGTGAATCCTCTAAGGTTGGAACACGAAAATTCATTAACCACGACTTCCTGCGAAGAAAGGGAGATTGAAAAAAGAATAAAAATTAACAAGTGCTTAGCTTTCTTGAGCATAATTTACATTTTTTAAAAATCCTAATAAAGTCATCAATTGCGCGCAATATATACAATTGATGACCCCGTTCTCAACGAATACGAATTAAAAAACAAAAAGATTGGGTAAATACCCTGAAAAAAAATCAAACTCCCATATTTACTTTTATCACGTCCCTTTGAGTTTTCTATTTATTCAATAAACCCCAATTGATATGAGAAAACCAATTACTTTCTTGTTTTGCTTACTTCTCTCCAATTTTTTACTTGGTCAAGTTTATACAGATTATTTAGGAGCAGGTCACGACAATGGAATCAATGTCACTAGTAGTGACAATTACTTTAGAGCGTCAGCCGATCAGACGATTAACGGTTCTGGACTGGATTCAAGAAAAATGAATGCTTCTAGATTTCTTTCACAAGCAACGCTCGGTTATGACATGTCTATGATCGAAGCATTGGAGAATTTAGAGTTCGAAAATTGGATCGATAATCAATTTTCAATAATGCCAAGTAGCTTGACCTCTAGCTTAGAAAATGTATGGCAAGAAGTTTTGAATCTCCATATAGCGAATGGCGAAAATGAGGACGATGTTTTTGGACCTGCCCAAATCCATTTTAATTATGCTTGGTGGACATTAAATATGACCAAAAGTGATTTGCTCCGACAAAGAATTGCTTATTCATTGAGCCAAATTTTTGTTGTTTCAAATAATTCTGATTTGGGAGGCCGAGCAGAAGCTGTTTCGAGCTACTACGATGTTTTGATCAACAATTGTTTCGGCAACTTCAAAGATCTCCTTTCAGAAATAACCCTTCATCCTTCTATGGGTTTTTATCTAAGTCACTTAAATAACCCAAAGGCAGATCCTGCAAACAACGTGCATCCAGATGAGAACTATGCTCGTGAAATAATGCAATTATTTTCAATTGGCCTTTATGAACTAAACATAGATGGCAGTTATGTATTAGACTCCGATGGTGATCCGATTCCAACTTATGACAATGATGATATAAAAGAGTTTGCAAAAGTCTTCACAGGTCTTGGTCCTGGAGATATTAATGACAATGTGACTTGGACCAATGCGCCATATTTCGGTTTAGGGATTTGGGGAACCGATATGACTGTACCGATGGTGATGTATGAAGACTTCCATGAAAACTCTAGCAAGAGTTTACTAAATGGATTTATTATTCCTGCTAATCAAGCTGGAATGACCGACATAGATCAGACAATTGACCACATATTTAATCATCCCAATGTCGGTCCGTTTCTTGCATTACGTTTAATCCAACGTTTGGTGACTTCTAACCCAAGTCCTCAATACGTTTCACGAGTGGCCGAAAGTTTTAACGACAATGGCAATGGTGTTCGTGGAGACATGAAAGCTGTTATCAAATCCATCTTACTCGATATGGAGGCTCGTGGAGCAAACGCAATGCAAGCAAACCATCAAGGAAGACTCAAAGAACCATTTGTTCGAACCATTCAAATAGCTAAATCTGTTCCTCATGACAGTCCTCTAGGTAGATATTGGAATAACGGTTATGATATATCTGATCGATTAAAGCAATTTCCAATGGACGCCCCATCTGTTTTTAATTTTTACAACTTCGATCACAGTCCAAACGGACCTATCTCAGATCAGAATCTAGTTGCACCTGAGTTTAAAATACATAACACAAGTTCTAGCATCCAATATTTAAATCTAGTTCACCGATGGACTGTAAATGAAACTTTATGGTGGAGTTGGCACGGAAACTATGGTGACCCCAATGTGGATATCAACACAACAAGCATCCAAGCAATGGCAGAAAACCCTGAAGTTCTGCTTAATTATTTTGACATTCTCTATTGTAACGGTCAACTGACAGATGAAACGAGAAAGTTGATTCGAGACAAATCGATCCAACTGACAAATGGCAATTACAATCACAACCGAACCCGACTAATCATGTACTTACTCCTCTTGTCACCAGATTACACCATTACTAAATAACAAGCCCTTCAATATGAAAAAATTAAAAAATAAAACATTGCTAAATAGTAGAAGAAATTTCATTAAAAAGGCCAGTTGCGCTGCCGTAGGTTATACTACATTATTTTCAACTTTAAACAGTCTGAAAGCCGCAAACGCAGCTGCGATTACCAACTCTTCTGTCCTTTTGGGTGGAGATTATAAAGCATTGGTTTGCCTCATGTTTTCTGGTGGAAGTGACTCTTTCAATATGCTAATTCCAGCTGGCAATGCAGAATACAACGAATATGCAACAACAAGAACAAACTTAGCCATTCCTCAAAATGATTTATTATCAATCAACCCTACAACTTCTGACGGTAAATCATATGGTCTTCATCCAGCGATGAGTAATATTCAAAATCTTTTCGAATCTGAAAAAATTGCTTTCCTCACGAATGTAGGAAGCCTTGTTGAACCAACTAGCAAAACCAATTACGAACAAGGAACAACTGATCTTCCTTTAGGACTTTTTTCACATTCAGATCAACAAATGCATTGGCAAACTGGCACACCAGATTTGAGAAGCCCTATTGGATGGGGAGGTAAAATTGCTGATCTTTTACAATCGACAAATAACAATCAAAACATCTCAATGAACATAAGCTTATCAGGGAGCAATGTTTATCAAGCGGGCAACAATACAGTAGAATACGCGATCAATGCTTATGACGGTTCGTACGGAATTACCGGTTATGATGGTGGTGGCTTATTTAACCAGCTACGGACTGCTGCAATCGATAGCTTGCTAGAAAAACAGTATCAAGATGTATTCAAGCAAAGCTATATGAACACGCTAAATACTGCGAAAATTGGCCACGAAGAATTCTCAACAGCAATTGATGGAATCAACCCTTTCAACACGCAGTTTTCAGACAATGATCTATCCCAAAGTTTCCACATGATTGCGAAGACGATCGCGGCTCGGCAGACACTTGGTATGTCTAGACAAATCTTTTTTGTGAATTACGGCGGTTGGGATCATCATGATGAGGTGTTGTCTGCCCAAAATGAAATGCTATTAGAAGTTGATTCCGCATTGAGTGAATTTAATTCGGCAATGGAAGAAATTAACATGAATGATTGTGTGACTACTTTTTCAATTTCAGAATTTGGCCGAACCTTAACGTCTAATGGCAATGGAACGGATCATGCATGGGGTGGAAATGTGATGGTAATGGGTGGAGCTGTAAATGGAAAAGATATTTACGGAACATTTCCTTCATTAGAATTAAATAGCGGTCAAGAGATTGGAGGTGGCGTCTTAATTCCGACTACATCATCCGATGAATATTTTGCAGAGTTGGCAATGTGGTATGGAGTATCATCTACAGACCTACCTTTAATCCTTCCCAATATTGGAAATTTTTATAGTCCTTCTGGCTCCACTCCACCAATAGGTTTTATGAATATCTAATCACAATTTAAAGTTCATCAAATGAAAAATATATATTCTCTATTTATATGCTTTTTGCTCTGTTCAATTGAAGGCCAAGCACAATTGTATCCTGATCGTCACAACACCAACTGGTTTGATGCTTGGATGTCTTGCACTCCGTCCACAAGCCCAAATCCGGAAAGAGGAACCACACATTGGATTCTATACGATTTTGGTTATGAGTATCCCTTGAGAGAATTACAAATGTGGAATGCGAACATTCCAGATAGCACGAATATGGGAATCCAGGATTTTATAATTGATTATAGTTCTGATGGGATTAACTGGATAGAATTTGGGACCTTCACGTTAGAAGAGGCAAGTTCTTCTAGCACCTACGAAGGTGAAATAATTACTGACTTTAATGACATATCAAGTAGGTACTTATTGATCAATGCCAGCTCGAATTATGGAGGATCTTGCTTTTCATTTAGCGAGATAAAGATTGGCATAGGTACGTCTACCCTTCCCGTTGATTTACTTTCATTTGAGTTGGAATGTTTGGGTGAAAATGTACTGGCTACTTGGAAAACTGGAACCGAAATCAACAATGACCATTTCAATCTTGAAGGAAGCCTCGATGGAATCACTTGGGAAGTTGTAGGTCAAATACCTGCAAAAGCCAATCCTTCGCACGAGAATCAATACTCTTTTGAAGATACCAATGCATTGGAAGGATTAGTTTACTATCGTCTAAACCAAATAGATCGTGATGGCAGCAAGCATTTTTCTTCTGCGAAAAGTATTCGTTGTAGAGATGCACATAGAGATTTTGAGCTGTATCCTAACCCAGCAAGCGATTTTATAGATTTGAGTTATGATTCGGAAACAGTTCAAATTGAAAAATTAAGTGTGTTAGACGTACTAGGTCAAAAAATCGATTTAGAG
This sequence comes from Saprospiraceae bacterium, assembly GCA_020631135.1. Taxonomy (GTDB): domain Bacteria; phylum Bacteroidota; class Bacteroidia; order Chitinophagales; family Saprospiraceae; genus JAHDHU01. The sequence goes on from JAHDHU010000073.1 coordinate 5,035, forward strand.
GTTGCCACCGAAAATAATCTCATCAGAATTCCTCTGAAGAATTTAGCAGTTGGGACATATTTTTTGCAACTCAGAACCAGAAACAATTCTTTCATCACCAAAGAATTTGTCAAAATAGAATAAACAATACATTGAAGGGAAAGCAAAAGTTTTCCCTTTTAATTTTTGTCTCCAACATAACGATGAGGGACTTTATCTAAATCCCAATCGATCACGAGTCCCTTGGCCAAGCGTTTCGCAATTTCTTGCCCGTACATTTTTTCCATTAAATATAAAGAAGCTTCGAATGACTTCGCCCCTCCAGCAGAAGTGATGTATTTTCCGTGGTGAACAAACAAAACATCTGAAACTACCTTTAAATCTGGAAACATTTCTTTGTAATTGGAAATATCAGATGGAAAGGTTGTACTCTCATACCCTTCGAGTAATCCAGCTTTTGCTAACACAAATGCTCCGTCACAATGAGAGGTGACGTATTTTGCATTTTTAGCAACCTTTTGTACCCAATTAATCATCTGCTTATTATCTAAATCAGTATCTAGATGATGTTCAGCGCTGGGCACAACTAAGATATCGATAGATGGAAGCAAATCTTTTAAATAATTATAATCAGGAATAATTTTTAGACCCTCAAAGCTGGTCACAAAGCTAGATTTATCTGCAACCGTAAACACATTAATTGGTTTTATACCATCTCGATATTTCGTATGCTGAAATATATCGTATGGGGCTGTCAATTCGGTATTATAAACACCATCCATTATTAGAAAAGCGGCATTATAAGCATCCACATTCAATTTAACAGAATTGGATTTATCCGAATGGCAAGAGTAAATGGTCAAATAAAAAATTAACATTGTAGAACGAATCATCATATTCATCTAAAAAATAATGAGTTTAAAAGAATTAGGGAATTAAATATACCCAAAGCAAGTTGTTTAAATAAAATTGTCATTATGATACTATCTACTACTGAACAAATACCTTCTCGTGAAATTACAGAAGTACTCGGAATAGCTCGGGGAAGCACCGTGCGTGCAAGAAATATCGGAAGAGATATTTTTGCAGGACTCAAAAACATTGTCGGTGGCGAAATCAGCGAGTACACTAAATTACAAGCGCATGCTAGAGAGCAGGCCATTGAAAGAATGACCAACGATGCTCGAAACATGGGCGCAGATGCGATTATAAATGTTCGCTTTACCACAGCAATGGTTATGCAAGGAGCTGCCGAAATATTGGCTTATGGTACAGCAGTAAAACTTAGTTAAAATGAAAATGATAGCGATACTATATATTCTATTTTGGGGCGCCATGCTGGGTCTATTGATCTATTTTTTATTCAAAAGACTGGAAGACAAAAAAGAAGAACGATTCGAAAATCGAGATAATTAACTCTCAGTTATTTTTTTTTACAAAACATCATACGTGGCTTGCCTTGTAAATCATTGATCAATTCGCAGTGATAAGATGGCTCAAATAGGGATTTGACATCAGCACTTCTGAATTCATTTAACTCAAGACAAACGATCCCTTGATGATTTAAACGAGTATTGGAAAACTCTAATATTTTTTTGTAAAAAATCAAGGGGTCTTCTTCGGTAAACAACGCCAAGGCAGGCTCATAATTTATGGTTGAAACGTCCATTTCAGATTTTTCACTTTTAGGTATGTATGGTGGATTGCTTACAACTAAATCATAAGTTTCCAGCTTGGACCATTGATCCTTGTCTAAAAAATCCAACTTTAAAAATTCAATCTCTGCATTGAGAACTTTAGCGTTTTGTTGAGCAACCGCTAAGGCTTGCTTTGAAACATCAATAGAAGTAATATTCAAAAAGCTTCTTTCAAGTTTTAAGCAAATTGGAATACATCCAGATCCCGAACCTATCTCCAAAACATTACGATGCGTAGTTTGCAGTCTTTGGATTGTTTCATAAACCAATTCTTCAGTTTCTGGTCTCGGTATTAAGACAGAAGAATTGACAAAGAACTTATGCTTATAAAAATGGGAAACCTCCGTAATATATTGGATAGGCTTTTGTGCTTTCAATTGAGACAATACCCCATCGATCTCTTTTTTCAAATCCAAAGACACCTCATCTGTCAATGACAATTTATTGATTATAGCCCAATCAAGCCTTAGCGTTTTAATCAAAGCACTGACTTCACGCTCACTATACATCGACATTAAAACATCATGAAGCTCTCCCAAACATTCACCTAAGTTCATTGCTTCTTAAGTTCTAATGGATAATTAAAAAGATTATAATAAGCATTTTTTCGAGTCCTAAAAAGGAGATCCTCCCTACGTTGAGTTTTGATAAGACTTAAATTATCGATAGATCCACCTTCTTGAAATTTATATCCCAAATGTGTACAAATCGATTTAATGGAAACAAAATCTAGTTTATGACTTGTAGCAAATTTGCTTTTTATTTGGAGAGAAGAACAGAATGAAAAAATCAGTGATCTCTGCTCAAGGGATAATTTTTTATGCCGCCCAACACTTCTTGTCCCTATCATTTCATTCTCTTTATATTGCCAATTTCCTATGTTCATCGGTTCATCTTGGAATTGGTGTTTGTGCGGCTGCATCATTTGATCTTCAAAATCGACATTGAGAAATTTACATAAGCTTTTGATTTGCTCATTATTTGTAACCAGTGATTCGTACGACAAATCGAAATAATTTGTATGATTTTTATTTGAAAGTGCGAAACTGGTATTGAGTAAATAAATCGAACACGCATAATAACATGAAAAGCCCCTACTCATCATAGAAGCTATAGCATCATATGGATTCCTATATATATGGATGAGTTTACCTTTAGGAAAGGTGGTTACAAATCGTTTAAAATTATACGCGTTGCCAGGAGTTTTTTCTAGACAAATTGATTTTTGTTGTCGATCCAAAGCAACTCCAAAGAGTGTTTTGCAAAAAGAAGCAAAACTGGCGCTTTGCTCAATTAGTCCTAATATCATGTTTTCAGAAAAACCATATTCTGCTAAGGTCAAATCTATTCCACGATAGACATGAAAACTGTTAGACTTTAAACCTCCCAGACCTTTTGATTGAATTTTATTTTTATGCTTTTCCCAATTATCAAATAATTCAGCTTTACAAAAAAGAGAACTTTCAGGTCCACAGAATATTTTACTATGACGATTGAGTAGCTGTCTCAATAGAGAACTTCCTGTGCTACCCGAACCGCCGATTAATCCATGCATTTGCTATTGGCTAAATTATTGCAGCAAATTTATACATTCTTTATTATGAAAGAACTTGTAAAAAAGCTGTCTATCAAAGTTCACGAAGATTTTAAACAACTAAGTGCGCTTGATAAAGAACTCATCGAGAGAGCAACAGCTCAACTAGACAATGCCTATGCACCTTATTCTAACTTCCATGTAGGATCAGCTTTAAGGTTAGAGAATGGAAACATATATGTTGGCTCTAATCAAGAAAATGCATCTTACCCTTTATGCATGTGCGGAGAAAGAATAGCCATTTATAACGCTGCAAGCAATGAACCGGGTATCATCATTGATGCCATTGCAATAACCGCAAAAAATTTAAAAAAGGCTATTGACGCTCCTATCTCACCTTGTGGCGCTTGCCGACAAGTCTTATTAGAATTCGAAATCAAACAAAAAAAGGCCATGCGTATCCTACTTAAAGCTGATGGACCTGAAATTTATGAATACCATCAAGCGCAAGACTTGTTACCATTTTCTTTCGATCCTTCTTTTCTTTAATATTTTTTTAAATTCCTTTAAATCCGTAGCGGTGTCAATCGAGATTGATTTACCCGCTACAATAGCTACATGGATCTCATGACCATTTTGGAGCCAACGCAATTGTTCTAGTAATTCTACCCTTTCCAAATTACTTTGTCTTAAGCGGCTTATTTGTAACAAGGCTTTTCTTTTAAATGCATACAAACCAATATGGTGAAAATGATTTTCGAATTGGGCATCATGCATCGGATAAGGAATCACAGATCGACTAAAATAAAGAGCCTTTTGTTGATTATCGAATACCACTTTGACATTACTCGGGTCAGATAAGGAATTATTGCATTCGAATGGTTTGCAAAGCGTGGCAATATCAACTTCCTTTCTTTTAATAAGCTGCCGCAAGTTGGCCAAATGAACCTTTGATACTAAGGGCTCATCTCCTTGTACATTTACAATGATGTCAGTTTTAATTTTTCTGGCCAATTCAGCGATACGATCAGTACCACTTTTGTGGTCTTTCGAAGTCAAAAATACCTCGGCTCCAAATTTTTGGCAATGCTTCAAAAGCTTTTTCGAATCAACTGCAATACAAACGCGATCAAATACGTCTGCTTGAATGACTCGTTCGTATACATGTTGAATAATACTCTTTTCTTCAACCTCAATCAAAAGTTTATGCTTGAGTCGAGTAGAATTTAATCTGGCTGGAATAATAGCAGTTATATGCAAATCAGTAGTTTATATATTATAAATAATTGTAATATATTTGTAATTGATTAAGAGAAATCATGAAAACCCAAGTCACTATATTAGTTTTATTCCTATCCATTTCATCTTTTGGACAGGCACCTATTTTTCCTGACAATTCTTCGATTGTCGTTCATTCGGATCCTCTTTATGGTTTTACGTACACACATGAGTTAAAAGCCAAGCAAACCATTTATAGTCTTGCAAAGGTCTTTGACACTTCCGTGAATGATATATATCAGCTTAATCTGAAGGACAAAGATTACGTTTTTCAAATTCATGAAAATGTAAAAATTCCTTTCCAAGCATTTACATTGATTACTGACAACAAAGATTTGCAAAGATATGAGGCTTTTGTCGAAGTACTTTATGCTGTAAAACCAAAGGATAATTTGTTTAGAATTTCACGTGTATTGTTTCCTCAATCTATGGATCATCTTATTGAAAATAACAATATGAGTGATTACAATCTTGACATTGGTGATGAATTAATTGTAGGTTGGTTGCCCTTGAGCGAACCAATTAAACATATGAATCCTGATCCAATTAGTTCGATCAGTATTGCGTCAATAAACCATCTAAAGCACCAATTAAATTATGATCGAAAGTCTTTAGAAAATTTAGAATTGGAGTTAAAGCAACCAAAGAAAAGTTTACCATTGACGGATGTCAGGAGTAGTAAGAATGACGAAATATTGAAATTCGAAAGAGAACTTGAGACAAATACTGAAATTGAAACAGCAGAGGCAAAAACGAAAGTTGAACTAACGAAAAGCACTGCGGTTTTAAAGCATAATTCTGGAGTAGCGATGTGGGACAAAAAAATATCAGATCGTGAAAACCTCTTCGTCCTTCACAAAACTGCAAAGGTAAATACCATGTTAGAAATCTATTATCCCCTGCTGGATCGACATGTACAGGCTCAAGTTGTGGGAAACATCCCAAAAGGTCTTTATTCGAACGAAATAGATTTGATTATTTCTCATAAAGTTGCCCATCAATTAGGCGTTAGAGATGCGAGGTTTCGGGTTGAAATGAAATATTTCGATTAGACCTTTACTTGATCAATTCTAAGTCTATCTTTGTGCAGACAAAAGCGCACTCATGGATTATTTTAACAATATTCTCGAAACCATTGGTAATACTCCATTGGTTAAACTCAACAACATAGTCAAAGAGGTCCCGGCTTTGGTGCTTGGAAAAATCGAGACTTTTAATCCTGGCAATTCTATAAAGGATCGAATGGCACTCAAGATGGTTGAAGATGCGGAAAAAGAAGGAAGAATAAAGCCAGGAGGAACATTTATTGAATGCACCTCAGGCAATACGGGTATGGGTATTGCCTTGGCCGCAGTTGTTAAAGGCTACAAATGTATCTTTACAACTAGTGACAAACAATCTAAAGAAAAGATGGACATCCTACGCGCTTTCGGCTCTGAAGTGATCGTATGCCCTACCAATGTTGAGCCAGACGATCCGAGGTCTTACTATTCTGTCGCTGAAAAATTGAGCAAAGAGATTCCAAATTCTTGTTGGCTGAATCAATATGATAATTTATCCAATCGACAAGCGCATTATGAATCGACAGGTCCAGAAATTTGGGATCAAACTGAGGGAAAAGTTACACATATTGTAGTGGGTGTTGGAACTGGTGGGACAGTATCTGGGGTTGCTAAATACCTAAAAGAAAAAAATCCTGCTATCAAGATCTGGGGAATCGATACTTACGGATCCGTATTTAAAAAGTATCACGAAACGGGTGAGTTTGATAAAAATGAAATATATCCTTACATCACTGAGGGTATCGGTGAAGATATCCTACCAAAAAACGTTGACTTTTCATTAATTGATCACTTCGAAAAAGTTTCAGATAAAGATGGTGCCGTTTACGCAAGGCGCATGGCCAAAGAAGAAGGAATATTTTTAGGATACAGTGCCGGATCTGCAGTTGCCGGTGTAGTTCAGTTAAAAGAACAATTGAGCAAAGATGATGTTGTGGTTGTTATTTTTCACGATCATGGGAGTAGATACGTCGGAAAAATATACAATGACGATTGGATGAGAGATCGAGGATTTTTGGATACGGAAATGCGTATCAAAGATTTAATCGATGCAAAAAAGAACAAAATCTTTATTTGTGCAGAAGTCGAACAATCCATCAAAGAGGTACTTACAACCATGAAAGATCATGACATCTCACAAATGCCTGTTGTAGAAAATGATAAGGTGGTAGGATCTATTACTGAGCGGGCAATTTTAAATCATCTTTTTGAAGATGAGCTCAATACTACAGAAAGTGTCGTTCGAAATGTAATGAACGAACCCTTTCCTACCGTTGAACTCGATACAGAACTTAAAAAGCTCAATAAGTATATCAGCAGAGAAAATCCTGCGGTCTTGGCAGAAGACTTAACTGGTAACTGGCATGTCATTACTCAATATGACATTATCCAAGCACTCTAAATCATCTATTATTTGATCGTTTTTCGAAAAACTAAGACCATTTGTAGTATCTAGCTCCTAAGCGTACTCCGGAATCGCTAATTCGATCGAGGGCAAACTCATCACTTGGAGCATTAATGCTCTTTGCAAGTTGTTTACGATGTATCTTTTCGTATGTTTCATAATCTATCGCAGTACCCTTCGATAACTTCTCGAAGATTTTAAAGTTAGATACGACGGATTTCCAAGAGTTTTGAAGTTTTCCTTCAAAGACCTTTGACTTTGACCCACTGCCATAGGAGAAAAATCCAAGAGAAGCTTCGGTCATTTCATTGGCTTCTTCTAAATCCGCCTCTAAAGAACTCATTAAAGCCAAAAATATTGAGCAAGCGTACATATTCCCTGTCAGTGATGATGCTCTTTGCGCTTTTTCTAACTTTTGATTTACAAATTGTCTATATCCATCTGATTTTGTTATCGATCTCAAAAATTTAACTCTCGCCGATTCATATTCAGAAGAATCATTAAAATTTTCTTTTACTGGTTCTTCCAAAATATCTTTTGCATATTCATCCCACAGTCCTCTCTCTTTCAAGGATATCATAAATAATTCTGAAGCGATTCGTTTAGCATGAAAAGCATAAGGCAGATGAAAGATCAATCTATCCCACTTACCAAACCAATCTTCTTGACTTTCTGAGTCAAAAGCTTTGGAATGTTTTTCGCAATAGTCTAAATAAGCCTCTCGGATTCTATTTTGATAAGTCCAATTTGAATATTGTCCATCAAAAACTGGTGTTTCTTTAAATAGTTGAATGACCTCCTCATTTTGATCCAAGATTCCTTGAACGTTTAAGTCATTAGACACATTAGATAATGCTTCATCCAGATTTTTATTTTCGACCTTTAATAAATCCAAAACTTCTGAAACGAGTTCTTTTTTAGAATGAAATCTTCTTGGTTTAAAAAAATCATGAACACCCCGAGTGGCTACACCAAAGACATCCTCTATTCTCAACAATTTAGGATTATGTTTGATTAACATGGCAATGGAGCCCGCTCCTTGAGTATATTCACCACCTGACCCCAATTCATATTTCGCAAAATCAGAAGAGACCACAATGCCAATTCGCTCTTTCGATCCTCTAACCCAATCTAAAGTATTTTGTAAAGCATCTACTGCTCCCACGCAAGCAAAAGTCAAATCAACGACATCACAATTTTGAAAGCACTCATTTCCATGTTCTGTTCTAAATTTTCTTCTCAACATTTCGAGAACGTAGGTTGCTGTGGGTTTTGCGCCATCCAAAGCTGATTCAGTACCTAAATAAATTCTTCCAATTTGGTCGGGACGTAAATCGTTCTTTTGGATCAACTCCAGAACGGCATTTGCAGCCATAGTAGCTGCATCTTCATGCACGTCCGGAATACGCATTTGCTCGAGCCCTAAACCTTTATTTAGCTTATCAAATTCGAGTGATCTTTCGATTGCAAGATCCTCAATTTTCAAATAAAGCTTAGGAATATAAAGAGCCATATCACATATACCTACATTAGTCGTATTCATGGTCATTTTATTTTTACCGCGAGAGTTTAAATTTTTGAAGGCGTAATGATAATGCTATTCAGACTAATTAGCATTCTAACAAGGAAGAAGTTGTTTTATATTTTTTGAGTATAACTTTCACTTAACGGAAATAAA
>JAHDHU010000009.1:0-39113 GCA_020631135.1 Saprospiraceae bacterium
AGTAGAATTCGTTTGAGTTATATTTTCCGAGATGCCCAGTTGTTTTTGTAAAAAACTTTGATCGATTAATTCACAAGCATTGGGCAAGACATTGCCTAATGCAGTGGTTACTCCACCGGAATTTTGTTTACTTGGTACTTTCTTAGCTTGAGATCCGTGAACATGCTTAACTTCTCCTGTCGCATTTGGATTTAAACCACTCGGATCTATCTGTTTAACCTGAGCCCTTTGTTCTCTAGTCAAATTTTTAGATGGCATTTCTTTTTTAGTTTCTGCACCTTTATTTGTCCCTTCACTTTTTCCTTTGTTTTCATCGGGAGTTGGTTGTACTGCTACACTATTGGTATTGCCATCAGGAAATGTGACATTATATCCTGTAGTTGGGTTTTCAGTTGATGATTGGCCATTGTCACATTCACATGCCCATGTGAGAAGAAATGCAAAAAATAATAAACTGTACCTCATTTTCTAAGATTAAAATTTGTGCAAATCTAAGCTACTCATTTTTAAATGGGGTAAGATTTAGCTCATTAACATAAGTTTTATATTCTACCCAATCTTTCTCAAAAAAAGCATCCAATTGTTTTAAAACATCTGAAGTTTTCTCTTTAGCTTGATAAACAGCATTCATAGCATTTTTACCAGGTTTTTTCCATGACGAACCTACATATCTACTAGCTGTGTATAAATAGCTATTTAAATTATATGCATTTCGTTGAATACCCTTCTGATCTGGTTTGTCCATATATAACTCTTCTAGCTTAGAAAGTTGCTTACCAATATCTTTATTCCTTTTCTTCAAATTGTCTTTAATCGTATCCTGTTCTATGAGCACCATTAATTTTTTGACTAGTGCGACACTTTTTTTGGCTTCTTTAATTTTTTCGAATCCATCCTTAGCTAAAGAGACATCCTTATAATAATCTTGATAGACCTCTTGAACCGCCCTAATATCCTCCTTGGTTATTTCTAACCTTGGATCGCTTTTGACGTTGATATTTAAAGAATCCAAATTTTTACCGTAACGAGCATAAAGTTTATATTCTCCAGGCAAGACACGATAACCACCTGGTTTAACATCCTTATTGTCCTCTTTCTCCAGACGCGATGGATACTCTACTCCATCTACATTCATACGCCATCTAAATCGGTTTAAGCCCTCTTTAGGTTTTACAGTAAAGTAGCGGATTGTGTCATTTTGTGAGTTTAAAATATGGACTTCGATATTCTTTTTCTTTTTGCCTTTCGGCGAATGGGATTCATTTTTGGAATCAACATTTTTCTTTTTGGGGTCTTTTACTTTTTTAGCCTCTTTCTTCTTTTTAGGTTTAATCCAATAATTGATACTTCCATTGTTGGATTTATTGTCTCCTACAAATTCTCCTTGTGCTATAAACCTTATTCCGTCATAAGATCGATAAGAAGTTAGGTATGCATCAGGAGAAGGTAAGATTTTAAAATCCTGTTTTGTGAAATCATTTTTCCTTGCCATTTCCCGTAAGGGCCTAACATCATCCAAGACCCAAAATGAACGTCCGAAAGTACCCAATACCAAATCATCAAAATTTTCTTGGAAGGCCAAATCCCTAATTTGCACTGGTGGCATTCCTTCCGTACAATGTGACCAATTTTGTCCTTTGTCCACGGAAACATACAAACCGCCATCAGTTCCTAAAAAAAGTAGATTTTCTTCTTTTGGATCCTGAATTATGGAAGCGACAAAATATTTTACTTGATTGTCGTTTGCAATTCTTTTCCATGACTTGCCATAGTTGGTTGTATGATAAGCATATGCAGACCAATTATTTCTTCTGTAATCATTGGCAACAACGAAAGCTTCTCCTGCATTTTTGGAAGAAACTTTTACTTGCGGAATCCAAGCGCCTTTCGGTAAACCCGGCATCGCTCGACTTGTATTGCTCCAATTTTTTCCACCATCGGTTGTCACCTGTAAATTACCGTCATCTGTACTTACATAGATCACATCTTTATCAACTGGACTTGGACTTATGCACAAAATTGTGGTATGGTTTTCAGCATTAGTGGCATCTATCGTCAATCCCCCACTGATGTCTTGCTTATGTTTTGTGGTGTCATTGGTTGTAAGATCTGGCGAAATGGTTTTCCACGAATCTCCGTAGTCATCACTATAATGAACAAATTGACTTCCAAAGTACACTCCTCCTTGTTTAAAAGGATTAACTGCGATCGCTGCATTCCAATTGTATCTTAGTTTGACATTGATGTCTTCGTGTATTGGCTTGACAAAATGAGTTTTACCTGTTAAGCGATCGTAATAAGCTACGTTACCTCCTTGAGACATCGCATAACCGTACCGGTTATTATCAGGATCTGGAAGAACATCGAAACCGTCCCCAAAATATAACTCCTGCCAATCATAATTACGGATACCTCCTCTTTTAAGTACAAATCCGGGACCTACCCATGAACCGTTATCTTGCATTCCACCATAAATATTATACGGGAAATCATTGTCCACATTGACATGATAAAATTGACCAACCGGTAGATTGGCAACAAATTGCCATGTCGCACCCGCATCTCTAGAAATATTTAACCCCCCGTCATTGCCATCAATTAAAAAATCAGAGTTTTCAGGATGAATCCAAAAAGCATGATGATCAGGATGAACATTGTTTCCATAGTTTGCAATGTTGGTAAAGTTCTTACCTCCGTCTTCACTTTTGGTAACGTAAGTGTGTAGGTTGTAAATGGTGTTTTCGTTTAACGGATCAACATAAATGTCCGCGTAATAAAATGGTCGGTTACCAATGTTCTTTTTGCTGACCAACTCCCAGTTGGCTCCACCATCATTGGAAGTATACAAACCATTTTCCTTAGCTTCTATCAACGCGTAAACTTTGTTTGGATTGCTTTCCGCGAATGCGATACCCATCCTGCCAAGCTCTCCTTTGGGCATACCCTCTTTATCCGTTAATCTCTGCCAATTTTCTCCACCATCGTAAGTTATGTATAAACCAGATCCTGGACCACCCGATTTGAAGAACCATGGCTCTCTAAGATGTTCCCACATTCCGACGATGATTTTATTTGGATTATTGGGGTCCATGACCATATCTGCAGCTCCCGTTTTATCATTGACATACAGAATCTTATCCCAAGTTTTACCGCCATCTATTGTTTTGTAAACACCTCTTTCTGGATGCGCTCCCCATGGTGAACCCATCGCTGCGGCGTAGACGATGTTCGAATTATTTTTATCGATCTCGATTCGATGTATGACTTTCGTTTTTTCCAATCCCATCCGATTCCAAGTTTTACCGCCATCTAGACTTTTGAAGATTCCTGCTCCACAGTTGACTGAATTTCTTGGATTACCTTCACCAGTACCTACCCATATTTCAGAAGGGTTGTTTTGATTGATTTTAATACTGCCGATAGACAAGACAGGTTGGTCATCAAAAATAGGTTCCCAATTAATTCCGCCGTTGATGGATTTCCAAACACCTCCAGAAGCAGATCCCACATAAATCATATCTGAATCTCTGAGATTTACGTCGATAGTAGTTATCCGCCCACTCATTCCGGCCGGGCCTACATTGCGAAAGTTTAAGTTTTCGAATTTTTTGAAATCAATTTTCTGTGCAGTTGCCGCATTCGCGAATGCGAAAAAGAAAAAAATATATATAAATCTCATGATAAATTTGTGATCTGTTAATTTACAAAATGTAAAGCCTTATCTAATTAAAAGATTTTCGAATTAATTTAATTCCAAATGAGGCTTATTGATATATTCGGTGTCACTATGCCTTTTTCAGATTCGGCCATAAAATATTTAGAAACAGAAAAAAGTCCATTAATTCCAAAATTTTTAGAAATCGATCGATACCACCCTATTTGAGCTCCAAATGACAATGCATTTAAGAATCCAATGCTCGGACCAATATAAAAATCGTTTTTTTCGCCATAGTTTAAAATCTCACTGAAGTGTAATCTAAGCCCTAAATGAAGATGAACATCTTTGTAAAAACTGGGATTTAAATCACTACTATTCCAATTGTGTAAAACGAAAAAAGTAGATAAGTAATTATTTTGACCAAAATCACTAGAAATAAAAAAAGAAGGATCAGATCCGACTATACCAAACCCAAGTCCCAATTTAGAATCATGCTTGCCATCGAAGGCAACACCTTGTTGAGAAGAAACTTCAGGAATAAGAACAAGGATGAAGAAAAAAATACAGAACAAGCTCCTCACAGTTGTATTTTTATTCACTTTCGCAAAGTTGGTCAAAAATCTCATTTAGAAAATCAATGGTCACTTGCTTATCCTTTGCAAAGGATTGAATTTTGGGATCATTTTTTAAATACTTTCCAAGTGCTCGCTTGTTATATTGTCGAATTGTTGGAGTTCCTTTCTTCTTGGTGTTTGTTGCGACAAGATCCATCGAAACTAGGGTTGCTTTTGGTTCGCTTTTCTTTCTTAGATAAATAGAAGTTCTGAACCCCCCTTGATAAACATAATAGATCTTAGAACGTGAAATATCCATCGGGGTAAAAGGTTCATACATTACAACATTTTCACAGATGTTGATTACTCTTAACCAACCTGGTTTTTTGGTTTCTCTAATTTTGTCCTTTTTATTGTAATGGCTTATTACCTTAACATACTGCCAAATTGACTCAGTTTCACCTTTTCTAAATATTAAAAAGTCAATCTTATCTGAACTTACCTCTTTAACTTTCCCTTTTTTAGTTTCCTTAAATTTTACAGCTTTAGAGTTTGCCTTAATCTTGTGACTTGCTAAACCTTTCATAACCTTCCCATCTTTTAAAATGATTTCTGCATCAATAAACTTTTGAGAAATTCCTTGGGAAGAAAAAACTACAAGCAGTAGTCCAAATAAAAGGCTTGTTCTAAAATGATTCATATTTTTCATAAGGGTAATTTTACAATAATATCGGGACAGATTAAAGTGGATTAACGATTAAAACGTATTGTTTTTACTCGTTCCTAAAATGTGGAGAAATTAACTGTTCATCAAAGCTCAATTTATCTTCTTCTATTTCTTTTTACTTTTTTCCAAATAGGAATACCTAAATAAGCGCTCATCAAATTTAATCCCGCCTTGTGATGAAAGACTGCATCTTGCTTTCTTTGCCTCATAGTTAAAGATGGATTTTCGGTAATCGTCCAAGCTGGTCCCAATTCTAAAAGCTCTATAGAAAGTCCAAATTTTAAAAACCTTCCCTTACTTGTTCGTTTTAGATAATTAAAATCCACACCCAAGCCTATTGTTGCTCGATTATCTCTAAGCTCTGTTGTTCCACTGGCAGTATTTGCTGGCCAATATCTTTGTCTTTCAAAAGAGGAATTCAACATTAAAGAAAGAAAAAGTTGTCGTTTTTCTTCTCTCACAAGACTATATCCGCTGAGGTATGAGTACTTTATTTTCAGAAAATCTGATTCATAACCCCGTACTGGCAATGTGCGATTTGGCTCATAAAACAAATTTTCTTTTTTCCCTAAAAACATCCCTAATCTATGTGATCGCAGTTTAATCGTGCCCAACTCATTTCGAAGTTCTCGTCGAACATTTTGCCGTTTATACTTCTTAATAACGGTTCTTTCAAAGGCCAGATGAACGGGGCTTATATAAGAGGCAAAAAAGGTTGAACCTCCAAAACGATCCTTTTTTACATTTTGGGAAGCATAGAATCCACCAAGGTTTAAGAAAAAGAATTTTTCAGTATTTGGTTTAGCAGCACGTTTTTGTCTGCCTTCCAAGCTTTGGCAGCTTGCACTGATTACGAGAAATAGAAATATGAAAAGGAGAAAGCACTTTTGAAATTGTATCATATTACTAAATTCCAATTGACACCATCTTTATCTACAAATCCAATCAATCCATAATCCTTATTATAAAAAATTGTCATCACCTTTTCTGCAAAGATGTTTACATCGATTACATCTGAAAAGGTCACCTCATTTATATCCAATTGATCATGTTCTTGATAAGGATGGCTCCGCTCCTGATCTTTAAATAGAAGCCGCATCGAAAATTCCTCCCAATAAGCTCTTTTAAAATCAGAGGAGATGTTTTCTTTCAGTAGAAAAGAGAAAAGGCTAATTTGCTTTACTTGATTATTTTCCATTATCAAACTTGGATGACACAAAAGATAAAAGTCTAAGAAAGGACCTTGAAATCGCTGATACGCCAATTCGTACCTAAAACAAGCACCTGGAAGATCTTGACATGTGGGATTTAAAATATCTCCGTCATAAATCCATTCTTTTTCGATCACTTCAAAAGCAGTAAATCTTCCATCTGTTGATTTAAAATAAATTCTATCCGATACATTAGTACAAAACATTGGGTAATTGTACCAAGCCAAAGTATCTATTCTTATGTCTTCTGGAATTATAGTATCCGTACAAATTCCATGAGATACATTAAAACAACTATACTGGCTATCCTCAATTAGCTCCTCTTCGTGACAAAAAAACTCAGGACTAAAAGCTTGTACCTCTTTCGAAGTTATTTCATCAAAAACGGAGCCTCGCTCTTCGCATCCAATAGCGAGCATCAACAAAAGAAAGAAGCAAAGTTTATGCATTAGGAATATTTCGTTGGACCAATATACTCAAGATTATTTCCATTTAAATATTCATACAGAATTGAGTCTAGATACATCTACTTTATTATTTATATAAGACTATTTTTGTATTCATGGAATTTTTACATCCAGCGATATTGTGGGGACTGCTTGTTTTGATCATTCCGATCATCATTCATCTATTTTATTTTCGAAGATTCAAGAAAGTCTACTTCACGAACGTAAAATTTCTTCAAGAAATTAAGCAAGAAACCAGTTCTAGAAATAGATTGAAGAATCTGCTAATCCTATTATCCAGGTTGTTGGCGATTGCTGCATTGATATTGGGATTTGCCCAACCTTTTATTCCGAGTGGGGAAAAAATAGAAAAAGGAACCAAAGCTATAAGTGTGTTTGTCGATAATTCTTTTAGTATGAGAGCGCTCAGTAAGGATATCCCTTTATTTGACAAAGCTAAACAAAAAGCCAAAGAGATCATTGAGGCGTATAGTAACGAAGATCAATTTCAAGTATTATCTCATGATTTTAAAGTAAAAGAGCAGCGTCTCTTGACCAAAGAAGATGCTATTGCTGCAGTTGACAATTTAGAAATAGGTTCGTCTATCAAAACACTAGATCGAATTTATGACCGCCAACTTCAAGCTTTAAATAATGCGGCAGATATAAATTCACTTTACATATTATCAGATTTTCAAAAATCAATATGTGAATTTGAATCAAAAATAGATAGCCTTTATAAATTAAGCTTTGTCCCTTTCCAATCTGTCCAAGAAAACAATGTTTCAATAGATTCCGTTTGGCTTGCAACGCCAGTACCAATCCCTAATCAAAATAATCAGCTAATAATTAAAACATTTAATCACTCAGATCAAAAGGTCGAAAATGTAAGATTGAGTATTGTTCAAAATGACAAAACCAAACCGTTAGGACAAATTGATATTCCAGCAAGATCAGCTCATATCGATACGGCAAACATTAGTATCCTAAAAACAGGTTGGCAAAATTTTAAACTCAGCATAAGCGATCATCCCATAAAGTTTGATAATGAGTATTTGCTGAGTTTTGAAATTCCTGAAAAGATCAATGTGTTGTCACTTAATCAATCAGGTGAAAATCGATACTTAAAATCTGTTTTTAAAGGCTTGGCCTATTTCAATTTAGAAAATGCAAGTGCCAATAAATTTCAATATTCAGATTTAAAGAACTTCGATTTAATAATATTGAACGAACTGGTAAGTATGAGTTCGGGTTTAATCCAAGAATTATCTCGATATGTAGTTAATGGCGGCAACCTTATTATGTTTCCATCAAAATCCGCCAATAAGGACAATTACAACGAACTTCTCAATGCCCTAGCAGCGGATAACATTCGCGAAATGCGAAACGAACAAAAAACAGTATCTAAAATAAATACAAAGGATTTTGTTTTTAGCAATGTCTATTTAAAAAATAATAGAAATCTAAAACTACCAGTTACCCAGTCCAATTTTGAGATAACAAGTTATTCGAATCGAGGAAGGCAGGATTTGCTAAACTATCGAGATGGCAGTGCTTTTTTGGTAAAATATAAAAAAGGAGATGGATACTTTTATCTATGTTCAAGTCCTCTGAATCAAAATGAAAATGACCTGACCCTAAATGCAGAAGTTTTTGTGCCGATGCTTTTTAAAATGGCCATCACTCAAGGAGAAGCATCTGTGGGTTCGTACACGATAGGAGTCAATAGATTAAGCACGATACCTAAGCTCAGTACATCTAATGAAACTACCTACAAAATCACAGGTCCAAAAGAATTTATACCTAAACAGACCAGTCTTGATGATAAAGTAATCATAGATGTAGGAGACGAAATTGAGGAGCCAGGAATATATAATCTCGAACTCGAAGAAAACAAGTTAAAGCAGATGGCTTACAATTTTGATCGTAAGGAATCTGATCTAAGTTATTATAACACTGCCGATCTAAAAAGTAAATTTGGGGAGCTGGATATAGCTTTTTTCGAGAATGCTCAGGACGCCAATTTTACTCAGCTAATTGGTGAAAAAGAAAATGGAACTGCACTATGGAAATGGTGTCTTATATTTGCGTTGATCTTTTTGGCGATCGAAACCCTGTTAATAAGATTTTGGAAATAAGAATTAAATCTAGATGGAGCTACTGATAAAAAACGTTACCATCATCCGACCTGGAAATAGAAAAAAATCCAGTAAAAAAGATATCTATATTAAAAATGGAATCATCCAAAAGATCGGTTCCAAATTAAGCATCGAAGGCATTAAAGTAGTTGAAAGCAATGACCTCCATGTTTCGCCTGGTTGGTTTGATGTAGGTACCCAGATTGGAGAGCCTGGTTTCGAACATCGAGAAACGATCGACTCTGTCGCGAAGGCAGCAGCCAAAGGTGGATTTACAGGTATCGCATGTTTCCCAAATACGAATCCAGTAGTGGATACAAAATCCGCAGTGCATTTTATAAAATCCAACAGCAGTAGATATGCGACAACTTTCTACCCAATCGCAGCATTGAGCGCTGGAGTCAAAGGAACTGATATCACAGAGATGATCGATTTACACCAAAATGGTGCTATAGGATTTTCGGATGGATCGTCGAGTGTACAAAACAGTGGAATCCTATTAAGAGCCTTGCAATACGTAAAATCATTTGGTGGTTGTGTATTGCAAAAATCGATTGACGAAAAAATTGCCAATCATGGTCAAGTTCACGAAGGAGACGTTAGTATACAATTGGGATTAAGTGGAGTACCAAGTATTGCTGAAACTTCTTCTCTACAAAAAGACCTAGAACTTAACAGATATGCAGAATCCAAAATTATTTTTCACACCATTAGTTCTGAAGGTTCGTGCAAAGTGATCAAAGCAGCTAAAAAAAATAAAGATCGAGTTTTTGCCACTGTATCATATCTCAACCTCATTGAAAATGATGAAGTATTGCTCAATTTTGACAGTAACTTCAAAGTCGATCCTCCGTTGAGATCATCCAAAGATCAGAATGCATTGATTAAAGCTGTCAAAGATGATACGATTGATGCGATTTGCAGCAATCATGTGCCATTAGAAGAAGAGAGGAAGAAATTGGAATTCTCTTATGCCGACCAAGGAGCTATCGGTTTACAAACTTTATTCCCAGCCATCTATACAGCATTATCTTCTAAACTAAGTTTAAATGACCTGGTCAAAAAACTGAGTTTAGGTCCACGAAGATTATTTGGTTTACCTGAGATCTCCATCAAGGCTGGCGAAAAAGCAGAATTAACACTTTTCGATCCAAGCCTTAGTTGGACTTTTGATAAAAAAGATAATCAGAGTAAATCGAATAATTCTCCCTATTTGGGCAGAACTTTTGATGGTAAAGTTTTGGGAATTATAAATGGGAAAAACATTAGCTTGTCTTAGGTTATAATTCTTTGTTCTCAAACTGACCAACAATAGTTTTAAGCTTTTTTATATCTTTCGGAAAACAATCTACTACTATGAAAAACCCTGGAGTATCTAATGGAGTGTATTTAGGTGTAGCCGTTGCACTCATCAATTTGATCATGTATTTTGTCAGTCCAAAATTTATGTTGAGTACAGGAAGTTGGTTTTCCTTTTTACTCTATATTCTTTTTATGGTAAAGGCTGGTAGAGAAGAAAAAAGTCTTCTAGAAGGTTACGCCTCTTTTGGGGAAATCCTCAAACCAACAATGATCTGTTATATTATAGGATCTCTAATCGCAACCGTTTTTTCATTTGTTCTGATCAACTATATAGATCCTAGTTTAATGGATACGATGAAAGATATCCAAATCGAAGCAATGGATAAGATGGCTGGATTTTTAGGTGAAGATGCTATGGAAGAGGCGAAAGACACTATATTGGAAAATGAAAACATAGCAGGATTTGGTACATTTATTATGGGCTGGGCCTTTGGTTTGATCATACCTGGATTAATTTTCGCATTGATCATTTCAGCAATATTAAAAAATGCTAAACCAGAAGAATTAGCATAAATACTCAACAAATAATAATTTTGGCTTGATATCTGTTCATGGTATCAAGCCTTTTTTATGCAATTATCTATCGTAATACCATTATTAGACGAACGGGATTCATTGACCGAATTAACTCAATGGATACATCAAGTAATGCAGGACAATGATTTCTCCTATGAAATTATCTACATAGATGATGGCAGTACTGATGGATCATGGAAAATGATCTCTGATCTTCAAAAATCATATCCTACCATTAGAGGAATTCGATTTAGAAGAAATTACGGCAAGTCTGCTGCATTAAATACAGGTTTTGAGAAATCAAAAGGTGATGTGGTTATAACCATGGATGCCGATCTGCAAGATTCTCCAGATGAAATACCTGCTTTATACAAAATGATTACGGAGGAGCGTTTTGATTTAGTCAGCGGTTGGAAGAAAAAGAGATTTGATCCCATCAGTAAAACAATCCCAACTAAACTTTATAATTCAGTTACCAGAATGATGTCTGGTGTTAAACTCAATGATATGAACTGTGGGCTGAAAGCTTATAATGCCGAAGTCACCAAATCCATTGAGGTTTATGGAGAAATGCATCGCTATATACCCGTTATTGCTAAATGGGCCGGATTTACCAAAATTGGTGAAAAGGTTGTTCAGCATCAAGCAAGAAAACATGGGGTTACCAAATTTGGTTTAAGTCGCTTTATCAATGGACCACTGGATTTAGCTTCAATTATGTTTGTCGGCAAATTTGGAAAACGTCCCATGCACTTTTTCGGTACCTTGGGTACAATAATGTTTGCACTCGGCTTTGCATTATTTGCTTATCTAGGAGGATACAAGTTATATGCTTTGCTAAATGAAATTCCTGCCAAAAATATAGCCACTCAATCTGGATTTTTTATTGCACTTACTGCAATGATTATAGGAGTACAACTATTTGTAACTGGATTTTTAGCTGAATTGGTCACCCGAAATGCTCCAGAACGCAATCGATATCACATACGTGAAATAATTTGATCTCCGATCAACTTGATCGTCTCTCCTATTGGAGCCTGGTTAAATTTTAGATTTAATATGACATGATTGACGCCCACAGACTGGATTTCTTTTAAATACTTCAACAAGTACTCAGGATTCGATCTAAACCCTAGATGAATGGCCTGTCTTTCTACATTTACCTTGTTTACTAAATCAATGTAAAGAGATTGCATAAAAGGTTTCCAAGAATAACCAGCAAGAGTCAATGACAATTTCCAGTCGTTCATTAAGTTTTCAAGGAAATAAGAATTTCTTGGATAGTACAACCAGCCGTCCGCATTTTGCGCAATCCAGTCTAAGCTTTGTCCCGCATGCCCAGTGACAAAATAATTGGTTTTATAATTGGATTTTGGAAGCAAATCTATATTACCCGAGACTTTACCAAAAGTATCGGAACTAAAATTAGGAAAGTCCCGATCTAAGGCTTTGAGATATTCAAAGCTTTCTCGAAAAAGCTCATTTTTCGAATTGATATCCATATTAAATGCAGGATATTCTAGAGGACGATCACCAGATGCTATACCTACCATGATCCTTCCTTTAGATAAAATTTGTAGGCTATTTATAGATTTTAAGGTATGAACTGGATGTCGCAATGGAAGAATCACACTTCCCGTAGCAAGAAGTATTTTTTCAGTTTGATTCATCATATGCGCCATATAAACCCATGGATCATACATTTGACCTGCATCTCCAAAACTCGGATCATGAAAAGGAACATCTCTAAACCAAAGAGATTTAAAACCATAGTTTTCGGCTAATCGAGCCAATTCTTCTTGGTTTTGCATTAAGGGGACAGATCCTTGATATGATTCTAATGGAAAAACTAGACCCAAGCTTAGTTTGCCTTCCTTGGTGACTTTTTTTAAGGGATCCATTAACTTAAAGATTGAAGGATAAACTTCGTCGTTTCAATTAATTCATTGATCAGCTCTTGATCATATGCATCCGGATGTGCATTTCCAAATCTACCCAAAGGGTTCCCAAGGTCATTGTCAAAATATTGACCAACAACATTCTTATATTTAGGATCGACTGCTAATAAATGAAGAATATCACTTCCTTTCGAGGCGGACGACCAAAACTTTCCATAAGCCTCTTGTACCATTTTGGTGTTGAGAAGCGAACCAGGATTGACCGGAATCACAGTGATGTGTTCTAATCTCTGCCCTAAATCAAAACTCCACATTGTCAATGCCAATTTGCTCTGTGCGTAGGCTGCAGAAACTGTTACTTCATCCTTGCCTTTCAAAAAATCCAAAGAAACAGAATCCTGTGCTGCAGAACTCAAGTTGATGATCCTACCATCGGAGCTTTTGGATATAATCGGAAGTAATTGCTTGGTTATATAAAATGGAGCCAAGTAATTAACCATCATTCGTAAATCATAACCCTCCTTGGTCTTTAACTGTGAACTTTTAAATACTCCGGCGTTGTTTATCAATACATCAATCTCTTCAAATTTTTGTAAAACATCCTCGCACATCCATGCAATGGCTTTAAAATCTGAGAGATCAGCAATGAAAGAATAGATTTTCGAATTTCCAGATTGCGATTTTAATTCAGATACAGTACGACTTACTTTATCTTCGTTTCTTCCATGTAAAATAACCGCATGCCCTTCTTTTAATAACGAAAGAGCTGCTAGCTTTCCAATGCCGTCTGTACTACCTGTTATAAAAATCGTCTTTGACATAATCTTGAAATTAGTTCAATGCATAATTAATCATTGAAACACCAATTATGTTTAACGTTTAGGTTTAGAATGTTGTAAAAAAAGAATTTAAGCAGCTTCCTCGACATAGAGCAAAAGCCCAGCTGCATTTAGAATCTCTTTGGATTTATCCCCCAATAAATCGTAGTTTATACTGATTTGACTTAGAATGTCTAACAACACGGTAATTCTTCCTTTGACCTCAAAGAAACGATTTACTACCACTATTTTTTTGCTTTCCACCAAACAGTATCCTGATTGGAAGTTCCCTTTTTCAAATCGAACCTTATATTCTAGCTCTTCGAATAACTTAACCAGCTTTTCTAAGGTCGTTCTCGTATATTTAATGGACATAAACGTTCATATTATATAATTGCAAATATCTATTATTCTTTAATATGAAGAAATCATTGAAGGTTTTTTTTCTATTTATTTTTTTTGGCCTTGTGCAATCAGGCAATGCTCAAGGATTTGATGCAGCCCTCTTGTTAGGTTTAAACGCTGCACAAGTCAATGGTGATGGTCTTGTAGGTTATCACAAAGTAGGACTTGAAGGAGGATTGCGAGTCTCTTATCCATTGAGAACAAAAACCGATCTTGGTTTAGAATTATTATTTTCCCAAAGGGGAAGTCGAAGTGCATATAATATCCCAGGAGATCTGGTTAACTATACAACGCTTAATTATTTAGCCGTTCCGTTTTTTATAAATTATAAAGATTGGTACATCGAAGAAGAAGACTATTATAAGGTGCGTGCAGAAGGCGGATTTTCTTATGGATACCTTTTTGATGTGACCTCTAACAACGTGGTATTAGAAGACGAAATTGGCAATTTTAAACGCAATGATCTCAGCATCCATGTTGGCGTTTCTTATGCAGTAAATAAAAAGTGGAATTTTTCTGCCCGTTGGACACGAGGGCTTTTATATTTATTAAAGAGCCCAAATTTGCCCAATGTTGAGGCTGCAATTAGTTATTATCTTAACTTTAGAGTTGAATATAATCTTTAATATGAAACAAGTATTTCTTTTGCTCAGTTTCGCCATTTTTATGTTTTCTTGCGGAGGAGAAACTAAAAAAGCCGAAAATACTACTCCTGTGGTCGCACAATCTGCCACTCAATATGTTGCGGAGAATTTACCTTCGATTGATGTCAAAATTTTAGAAAGACTTTTTAAAGAAGCAACGGCTGTAGATTATATTTTTCATAACCATCCTTTTTCAATGAGCCAAGATGAAGATGCTTCGATCAAAACAAGCATCACTTACTTTAGCGGAGAAAGACCTCAAGGTATTCCAGTAAATTGTAAGCCAGTAGCACGCCAATCTTATCAAATAAATGGTGAATTTGTAGCTGAATTTGATGTCTATTTTGATCAAAATTGTACTTTTTTTGCGCACATGGTAAACGAAAAGCCAGTAGCTGCTAATAAGATGACCGAAGCCGGATTGGCATTTTTTAATCAGGTCATTTCACAAGCGATCGGACAAAGTCAACAGTTGCGAGGTAACTAATGCGAAACCGCTTCGCAGTAATGGACTTAGGTTCCAACACCTTTCATTTACTTATCGTCGAATTTGAATCCCCAAATTCTTTCAAAGAGGTACATCGCATTCGAGTATATACAAAACTATCTCAAGGCGGAAAACAAGAAATATTGTCTTCTTCCTACGATAAGGGAATAGAATGTTTAAAATCATTCAAAAAAGCGATGATTGATTTTAAGGTAAAAAATTATCGAGCTATCGGAACTGCCACTCTAAGAACCGCAAGTAATGGCAAAGATTTTCTCGCATACGCGAAAGAAAAAATAGGTATTGAAATTGAATTGATCGATGGAGAAAAAGAAGCCGAACTCATAGCGAAGGGTGTTTTAACAGCTGTCGGGAGACTCAAAGGTCCTGGACTCATCATGGACATCGGCGGAGGAAGTGTTGAATTTATACTTATTAAAGAAAATAAGATCAGTTACTTACAGAGCTTCAAAATAGGACTTGGAATATTGAAAAGTAAATTTCATCAACTTGATCCGATGAATGAAAATGAAGTGTCTGCAATGATTGATTTTTTAGCACTCGAACTAAAGCCTTTAATCGAAGCATGCAGTAAGACGAATATAGAGTATCTCATCGGAGCCTCAGGAACCTTTGAAGTTCTTCAAGAAATGAGCGACGCCTCTCCCAGAAATGCACATTCTTACTCTTGTCAAATTTCAGATTTTACGGCTATACATCATGACATTAAAAAACTATCATATAAGGAACGTTTAGATCATCCTAATATTCCGGATCAACGTGCCGATTTGATGGTAGTCGCATTGCACCTAATCAATTTTGTCATTCACGAATGTGGTCCTAAAGAGCTTATAATATCTGATTTTGCCCTAAAAGAAGGTTTACTTCATTCATTTAGATCAATATATTTAGATTAATCTAAAAATATATTTTTGTATATTTGATCATGGACTTACTTCAAGTTTTGACGGAAGAATGGGTGATGCGAGGAATCATTGCCTCTTCTCTCGTAGGGATTACCTGTGGAATAATCGGCTGTTTTATTGTACTTCGAAACATGTCCATGATCGGTGATGGACTGGCGCACGCTATTCTTCCCGGAGTATTTGTGGCTTTTCTGGTATTGGGATACAGTACAATTGGATTTTTTATTGGTTCTGTAATCGCGGGATTAATTACCGCTTTTGGAATCACCTGGATCCAACATAAAGTAAATACAAAGAATGATGCTGCTATAGGAATCATATTTACCGCCATGTTTTCTCTTGGAGTTATTGGTATTTCATATTTGAATAATGAACAGGGTGTTCATATTGACCTTAAAGACTTTTTGTTTGGAACTACACTTGGTGTTTCAAACGAAGATATCTGGCTCTCTTTGGGTATTTGTGTTTACACCATCCTCAGTGTAATAATATTTTACCGCTATCTCTTTATTACTACCTTCCAACCCACCATTGCAACCACAATGGGTATTTCAGTAAAAAACATGCATTATTTTTTAATGCTAATGCTTTCCTTTGCCGTAGTCGCTTCTTTGCGGACGGTAGGTTTGATTTTGGTAGTTGCGATGTTGGTTACACCTCCGTCCACCGCACTATTGTTAAGCAACAAATTAAAAAGAGTCATTTTATTATCTGCCTTACTCGGCTTGTTTACAGCAATGTCTGGTTTTATATTAGCGATTGTCCTTAATGCTCCACCGGGACCATTAATGGCTGTGGTGGCAACATCAATTTATTTATTGACAGTTGTTTTTTCCCCTAATAAAGGCCTGCTTTTCAAATTTATCAATAAAAGAATTCAACTCAATAAAATAGAAAGAGAAGACATTATCAGACAGAGCATCAGGTACCCTAAGGGAACTAAAATTAGTTTTAAAGAATTAACTGACCGTTTAGGTTTTACAACTTCCAAGCTAAATAGACATATCAAAGCACTTAGCGAAGATGGACTTATTCTTGCTCAAAACGATGGACTTCAATTAAGCATCAAAGGTTTAGAAAAAGGAGATGCTCTTGTGAGAGCCCATCGACTTTGGGAGTCTTATCAAGTTAATAAAATGGGACTCAAAGAAGGCCAAATTCACGAAGAGGCCGATCGTTTAGAGCATTTTCTAACCGACGAAATGCTAGATGAAGTAGATGAAAAACTTGGGTTCCCTACCTCCGATCCCCACGGCAGTCCTATACCGCAGAAAAAAGCAAAACCTATAAATCCGCTACTAAAACTTAGACCAAAAGATTTAGCTATAATCTCTAAAGATCAAATTAGCGATTGGGTTGAGTCGGAGTTGTGGGAACTAGGTTTATTACCTGAAAATCCGATATCGGTTGTTTCGATTGGCACGGACCATGTCACGATAAAAAAAGGGAAGTCTGAAATAAAAATTCCTGCAGATTTGGCCAGCCAAATCAATGTCCATTAAAGAGTTTTTAGATACTCAATCAAATCACTTCTTTGATCTTCTTCTAAATGATCTCCAAAATAATGTCCATAGTTTCCATAGCCTGGTAAAGTAGTATCATAAGTAAAGACATCATTTTTTGAGTCTTCGGTAGTATATTTTAATCCCAATTTTAAATGATCATAATTATCCCTAGATCCAGAAACTCTCCAATAACTTGGACGTTGCGCGCTATTTAATAGATCTTCCAAAGTGGGTACCGATCCGTTATGCAAATAAGGTGCAGTAGCCCAGACACCATCCAAAGGTTGCGCTATATATCCATTACCCGGCACAATTTGAGCATTGGCATTATCCACACCAAACCAAGAAGTGTTAAACCAATTTTCGAATTCATCATAAGCATAATTGGATAGAGCCAATAAACTATCCGTTTGAATAAGTTCATGATCTACTAAAACAGTTTTATAACTCGGTGTGGATCCGTAGGTTCCATGACAAGTACTACAATTTATTTCGAACAAAGCTTCGCCTCGCAGTGCTTTTTCTGTATTAATGGATCCAGGATACGGTGGTGCCTCGAGAGAAAGAATAAAGTCTTTGACATTTACAAATTCATTATCTATCTGACGAGCCTCAGTCGTATCTTCTAAAGTTAAAATACTCGAGGCCATCATCATTTTAGCAAAATCTCCTCTTCCTATACCTGTAGAAAACATGGCAGTTTTCTTTTTTAACAACCACCATGCAGGTACATCTGCTGGCACCACTTCAGAAGGAATTGGAATACCTGGATCATCGCGCCATTTTAAATCATCCTTATCTCTATACGCCGCTAAAACTACTGCCAATTTATCCGCAGGGTTGGCACCGATGGATTCTGTTAACAAATAAGAACTGGTGGCTCGGACCGCTCGTCCAAAAGGAAAATAAGCATCCCATTCTGGCGACGGATTTCCGAAATTTGTTTCAACCAAGGCATCTAAAAAGTCACTTGCTAAACCTTGATCATTTGTGAAATTGGCCAAAGTATTTCCCAGACCCAAAACAAATTGATTATCCACATAACCACCGTGGCACTGAAAACAATTTGGTGCAACGATCTCAGTGCCGTTAGGATGATATAAAGAGGTATACTCAAAATAAATATCTTCGTTTATTCCGTTCCGGTCTAAGACATTTTGGGGATTGGTAGTCAATGCCAAGCTGTTGTCAAAAACACTGCGCGGAACACCACTTTTGATATAATCACCGGTCAACAAATATTCTTTTCCCGCCGAGGGGTTTCCAGATCTTTGTAGTGACGACGGAATCTCAACCAAATATTCACCTACATTAGATGGTATTCCCGAGATCAATTCTGGTTCTCTATCGCAAGCAACAAAGCACAAAAGGCAAACTATAAATATTAAACAATATTTAGATCTCATTATCTAAATATAAATAAACTTAAAGAGGCAATCCCCTATATTTATTATATGAAGAAAAAGTACAAACTAACAGGATGTGCGAGACTCGTTATTTTTCTATTGATTTTTTTACCAATAGTTTACATTGGTGTAAGCATATATCATGGTAACAATCCTTTAGAAAAAATTGAGAACTTGTTCTCTTCAAGTGATCAAAAAGAACCTATTATATCGAAAGAAAGGTTTGGCGTTAAAGATGCTGAAGATCTTAAAAATGAATTAGATGGTAAAAACGATCAAATTGAAGAGTTAAAGAATCAAATCAAAAAACTAGAAAGAGAATTGGAAAAACTCAAAGCACAAAGTCATGATCATTAGACGTGCTCAAGTGGAAGATTTAGATCAGCTGTCTTCACTCTTTGATGCTTATCGTATTTTTTATAAGCAAGAATCTGACTTAAGTGCTGCCAAACAATTTTTACACGAACGATTTCAAAATAAGGACAGCGTAATATTTTTGGCAATTGATGGTCAAAAAGAATCCGTAGGTTTTATACAATTATTCGATTCTTTTACCTCAGTAGGAATGTCAAAAATTTGGTTACTTAATGACCTTTTTGTTAATCCAAAGTCGAGAACCAAAGGAGTCGCCGAAGCCTTAATGAATGCAGCTAAATCACATGCAATCGCCACAAATCGGCCCAAAATTATCTTGGAAACTGGTTTTGACAACGTCAAAGCCCAAATGCTTTATCAAAAATTGAATTATCAAAAGTCTTCTAGTTTTATCTATGAATTGAACATTTAAAGGGTGTTTCCAGTTGAATTTTGGGATTTGTCGCAGAAAGTATAAGAATGCTAATTTTAATCATGTCTCTTTTTAAATAAAATTTCGTCCTTATTTTTGTAGAATTATACCACCACCAATGAGAAAACTATTGTTTACCCTAAGCCTATTGTTTGGATTTCTATCCAACGGTTTGACACAAGACTGCTGCGATGTAGATACCAAGTTAGTCATCTGTTACACAGCACAAGCAGATCACTGTTTGCCGGCCGTATGTACCTATACTTATGATGGGGATTTTATGGAAGGCCTTCGATTAAAGCTAAATAACCCAGCTAATTTTGGTCCCAACGGGATTGCCCAATGCGAAGTTGAACCAAAAGAATTAGGTTTAGTTTCTACTGTTCAAGAAATAAATAATCTTCAATGCGATATTATCCTAGTTGGATCATTCTACATCGACCTTAACACAATTACATCGACTACCCTAGACCCAAGCCTCCTAAATGCAGTCATAGAATGGTCTAAAGAATGTGATGAAAATTTGGTGATTGCTTCACAAGGAGAAACTTCTGCTTGGGGTTATGGTCTTTTAAACATGATGGACAATCCAAATACTGCTGGATCTGTCACAGAACCGAATATTTTTAACGGTGTATTTGGTTCACTAACAAATTTCAATCAAGGTGGAGCTTTTCAAGCAAATTTTAATCAAATACCTCCTACTGGGGCTACTATACTTGCTGAAAGCAATTCCGGTTTACCTACCATTGTTTTAGACAATGCCACTAATGATATTTTATTGGCAGATGTAGGTATGATTTGTAACGGTCCGGGAGATGTGACGGTAAATCCCAACATCGTTTCTGACAATGATATTTTGGCCTGCAATTTATTTGCTCTTGGATGCGAAATTGCTGGCATGGAATCGTTTACTGAAATCGATGCATTTATTTGTGAAGACGAAAGTTATACCCTACCCGATGGGATTATAGTCGACCAAGAAGGTGAATACCAAAGCAATCTTTTAAGTTCCAATGATTGTGACTCTATCATCGTAACTACAGTTATGTTTTCCATTCCACAACCGAGTAACTTTGAATATGTTGGATGTGATCAAGATGGTTTCGAAGTGATCATTGGTAACAATACTTATAACCAGGACAATCCGAGCGGAGTTGAAATTGTACCAAATATTTACGGTTGTGATTCTACTGTAAATATTGCCCTTACTTTTAACGAACATACTAATGGTGTTTTTGATACAACAATTTGTATCCAAGATCAATTTGACTATCTAGATGTCAACTTTAACCGAACCATTGACACCACCTTAGTGCGAACCAATGTCAATGGATGCGACTCATTTATAAATGTTTTGGTTTCCGAATTTGATTTTCCAAACATTGCGATCGACAGTGTGTTGGAAATCACAAACAACATCCCATATACTTTTAACAATACAATACCTCTAGGATATAACATTAGCTGGTCTCCTGAGAGTGGATTAAGCTGTACCGACTGTCCTAATCCAGTATTAAATAATTCTGAAAATATACCGACTTATACCTTGAGCATTGAATCTGATGGAGGTTGTATCAGTAATTTTGACGTTAATGTTGGTTATATCTGTACTCCATACATCCCGAATATTTTTAATCCCGAATCTGATTTTGGTAACGATCGCTTTGGTGCGTTTACACCATGCGAACTTCAAGATTTTAGTATCTCAGTTTTTGATCGCTGGGGTACACTAGTTTTTAGCAGCGAGGATCAAAGTATACTATGGGATGGAAGACTCAACAAGAATTTTGTTGTGCCCGGAGTCTATGTTTATTTATGTGAATACTCCAATTTTGGATTGCCCGAACAGGAGGTGGGACAGCTTACAATCACTCGCTAGTTTACCAATTCAAAGTTTTCTATTTTTAAAATGTCTTTGCTAAACTTGAGCATCTCGTTTAATACCAACTCTGTATTGGCATTAAACAATTTTGATCCAATAACATGGTTTTGACATGTTGGACATTCTATAAATTTCTTTGATGTTGTAGCTGTGGAAATTTGACTAAAAAATTCACGCATACGCGGAACGGAAACCACTTGATCCTGAATTTCTTCATTTTGATAAAAAGCTATGACCAATGTTGGTTGATCTATCCTACGAAAAGTTTCTTCTTTCATCGTTTGTACGATCAAACTTTTTAGGGCTATGATGCCATCGTTGTGATATTTCCAATTCCAATATTTTTTTTGCTCTTCACTGTAATGACTGATTTCGTTATACTCTCCTCCTTGCATAAACGTCATCATCTTTTCACCCCATGGTTTTAGTATCAAATCACTTCGCTTGTCAAAAACATCAATATTAGGTGAGAGCAATATCTGAGCATATATTTCTTTATCATAAGCCGATAAAAAAGTACTATAGGTTCCTCCTGTAGACGTAGATACTACTATGAGTTTATTTCCCAGTTCTTTCGCAACCGCAATTGCTTCTTTGGCCGAATTAAGCAAGTCCTTTGGTGTTATGTCTTTGAAGGTATCAAAGCTTTCTCTACCGCTGTCCACCAATCTTGGAATATATAAATTGGCGCCAATCGCATTCGCGAATGCGATATGGACATCTTCGCCTTCAACACCGCAAGCAGAAAACCCATGCAAATACAAAACGACGTATTCAGTTTTTTGATTGGGTAAGTCATCCTTCCAATATAGCCTCCCTTCATTCCCTGGTTTTAAATCTAGAATCTGTGCATCTTTTGCTTTAATGTATTCCTCGACATTGTCAATGGTCGCCGGAGAAGAAATAAAAGAAGCATCAACTGTTTCAAAACTAGCCTTTGGTCCGAGCAAATATAAGAGGGCCAATAGCATGAGGAGGGTAAACAATATTTTAAATAGCTTTTTCATGTAGTATGTTAAATCATCCACAAATATCGACTTTATATAATCTTTTATGGAGATATATCCTTGGGTAAATGCGATATTTGGAGTTCCCTAAAATGAACAAAATGAAAAAGGTCTTAGCAAACGATGGCATTCACGAAAGTGGTAAAAAAATGCTTGAAGAAGCCGGTTTTTCCGTTGATACTGATAAAATACCACAAGAAGAATTAGTCAATCGACTTAATGAATACGATGCGATATGTGTTAGAAGTGCAACAAAAGTTAGACAAGAACTTTTGGATGTCTGTCCTAATTTAAAGGTGATTGCACGAGGAGGTGTCGGACTTGACAACATCGATGTAGATTACGCAAAATCTATTGGAAAAGCAGTTTACAATACACCTGCGGCTTCGTCTCGGTCAGTAGCAGAATTGGCCTTTGCTCATATTTTTTCCGTTGCGCGATTTGTTTACAAGAGTAACCGGAATATGCCACAAGACGGTGATTCTGAGTTTAAGAACTTAAAAAAATCATTCTCAAAAGGATTTGAACTAAAAGGAAAGAAACTAGGGATTATTGGTTTTGGACGTATAGGTCAAGAAACTGCAAAAATTGCTTGCGGCTTAGGCATGGACGTATTGGCGGTGGATCCTTTTGTAAAGCAAACAGAAATAACATTAAATATACAGGGACAAGATCTAAACATTCCAATCACGACAGTTTCAATGGAATCTATGTTATCCAATGCAGATATTATTAGCCTGCACATTCCATCCGTAGGAAAGGCAGTATTAGGTCAAGCAGAATTCGATTTAATGAAAGAAGGAATGATTTTAATCAATTGTGCCAGAGGTGGTACAGTCGATGAAAATGCTTTAATCGAAGCTCTAAACTCTGGAAAAGTTTCGGCAGCAGGACTTGATGTTTTCGAAAATGAACCCACTCCGAGAAAAGATATTTTAGAGCATCCCAATGTTTCCTTAACACCTCACATAGGTGCTTCGACTGGAGAAGCTCAAGAAAATATTGGTTTAGAATTGGCTACACAAATCATAGCTTATTTTAAATAGCCTATGAGTTATTCTTCCGAAACTGAACGTTTTTATCTTCGACCCTTTCAGCTCAGTGACAAAGAAGATTTATTCGAATTGGATTCTGACTCAGAAGTACACAAGTACCTTGGAAACAATCCTGTCACAGAAATTAATCAAGTGATCGTTTATATTGAAGATGTGTTAAAGCAATATCAAGATTCTGGCCTAGGACGATGGATAATCGAAGACAAATCCACTGGCGAAGCTTTAGGATGGTGTGGAATCAAGTTGGAAAAAAATCTCAGATCATTCGAATATTATGACCTTGGATATCGAATAAAACGAAAGCATTGGAGAAAAGGTATCGCTACAGAAACAGCCAAAGAAGCTTTGCGATACGGTTTTCAAGAACTCAAACTAAAAAAAATAGCCGCTGCTGCTGACGCTTTAAATGAAGGGAGCAATAAGATTTTGAGTTCTTTAGGTATGAAACGAGGGGCAAATTTCGTTTTCGATGGCACCTTGTGTCATTGGTATGAAATAAAAAACGATGACTATTAAGACTTTCGCTTTCTCAAAATCCTATAAAGAGCCAACACAACAAACAACAATAAGAGTATTGAAAATGGCGCAATATCCTTAAGGCGTTGCAACAAATTGGATTCAAGTTCTATCGGAGTATTATTTCCATAAACAGCCCATCCTGCCCAGTAATACGGAGCACGTATAGAGGGTGATGTGATGTTATCGTCGATCATATAATTAACTTGTGCATTTTTTAATGCACTTGACTTGCTCATCCCTTTTTTTAAATTGGAATAAAACAACTCCATCATTAGCATAGTAGATCTATCTGGTACATCCCAATACGAACCCATTGTTGACTTGGAACCTGCAAATGTAAAAGCACGAGACAAACTCATTAAACCTTCACCATCAATGTCCTGACCAATCCCTGTTTGACATGCACTTAAGACCGTTAGTTCATTCCGAGACCCCATACTTAGGATTTCTTTATAACTCAGTTCAAATTCTTCAGATTTATCCTGACTCAATAAAACAAAAGAGTTCTTAAAATCATTTTGATCAACCAATGCATGTAGGCAAAATATCGATGAGTAGGTCTATTCCCTAAAAATCCTATTCCATCATCCGCTAATTTTATGGAACTAATATCATCTCCTAATCTGCTAAAATTTGTACTCAGGTTTACATAAGCGGACATTACAAATGCGGTATCTTTTTTTATGGCGGACTCAAGTTCCTGGGTACACCAAATTTGCTATTTGGAACAATACAAATCATTTGCTCGTAAACGATAAGTTATTTGTAAATGACGTTGGAACAAATTCTTTATGTCTCGATCCTGAAACTGGAGCAATCATTTGGCATGAAAACTATTATTCTTCTAATTGTACTGACAACATGCTTTACTATGAAAAAGAAGATTATCTAGTATTTACCTCTTGGGGAAAAGGATCTGTGATTGTTTTAGATGCATTAACCGGTCAACTGATTCATCGAGAAAATGGATATGAAAATTCCGTGTTCAACAATGACATTGTTTATGACGAGGAGCGGGATATGTTTTTTACAACGACTTACAAGCATGCGATAGCTTTTAAAATCAATTAAAGCTATTTGCTATTGTGAACATAGCAAATAGTATAAAGCCACTGCAATATACCGCAGTGGCTTTACTTTTTTTTATAATCCCGAAATTCCTAGCTGTTTCAAAAAATTGACATCAATCATCTACAGAATCACCAAATCAAAAACCAAAATCTCATTTGGTCCCACAAATCCGGGAAATCCATCCTTCCCATAAGCCAAATGAGATGGAATCACAAAAACTGCAGAGTCTCCATGAGACAAATAAGTCAGACCTTCATTCCAACCAGCTATCATTTGCCCAATTTTAAATTGGATCGGTTCTCCCCGACCATAAGAAGAGTCAAATTCTTTTCCATTTAAAAGTCGACCTCGATAATGCACACTCAATTGTTCAGATTTGCTCAGTTTTGCCCCTATACCCTTTTTGACTACTTGATAAAAAAGACCTGATTCAGTTTTTATCAAATCCAATCCTTCCTGCATGGCATAATCTACAATTTTATTCTG
This sequence comes from Saprospiraceae bacterium, assembly GCA_020631135.1. Lineage (GTDB taxonomy): Bacteria > Bacteroidota > Bacteroidia > Chitinophagales > Saprospiraceae > JAHDHU01. The sequence goes on from JAHDHU010000009.1 coordinate 25,512, forward strand.
CTCAAAATGAGCAGGGTGCGAGGGGTTGGTAATATAATACTGACTTAGTCTAGAAATAACCTCCTCATTAATTTCTTTCGAAGCGTTAAAAGATGGAGCAGTAGCAGTTTTGGGTACTTTCTCAGATTTACAGGAAAATAGAAAAGCTATAAAAACAATTGTTGTGATTCGCATAAATGCGAACATAAAAAATCCCGACGAGAATTTCTTCAGTCGGGATGGGAATATAAATTGCATTAATTCTTTAGTTCATTTTATTGACCATGGTCATCAAACTACTTTTTAAGTTAGAAGCTTTGTTTTTATGCCATGAGTTACGCTTGGCTAATCTATCGATCATACTGACCACTTTAGGCAAAAACTCTTGAGCTGCCTTCTTGTCTTCCATTTCTCTCAACTTAGCTATTGCCGTACGCGTAGATTTCTTATAGTATCTATTGTGGGTACGTTTTACCGCATCCTGTCTGATTCTCTTTTGTGCTGATTTATGATGTGCCATCTATATTAAAATTGGAGTGCAAAAGTAATGGATATTTCCTGAAGTCGCCAATTTTATTCAAATAATTTTATTTACCCTCAAATTGGCTAAAAACTTGCAAATAGTTGTTTCTAAACATTGATTTTTATAAGTTTTGTTGGATTTTAGTACCCGCGATAAGAAAAGGATAATGAAAGATTACAGTTACGTTTTTAATGCTCATCCAAGTTTTATTGATAGTATGTATGCAAAATACATAGACAATCCTACAGATGTAGAGGATGGATGGCGCAGTTTCTTTGAAGGATTCGAATTCGGCAAAACAGAAAATGGAGCCGCTTCAGGTGGACAAATCTCAGAAAAAGAATTTTCAGTAAATGCCATCATTCATGGATTTAGGAGCAGAGGTCATTTATTATCTACTACCAATCCAATTAGAGACAGAATAGATAGAAAGCCATACTTAGATCTCAAAGATTACAATCTTGACGAATCAGATTTAAACAATGTCTTTAGCGCAGGTCAAGAAATTGGTTTAAAAAACGCAACTCTCAAACAGATCATAGATAAACTGCAAAAACTATATGCAGGAAACGTAGGATTTGAATATTCCCACATCGAAGATCGCGAAAAAAGACTTTGGCTCCGAGAAAAAATCGAATCTCGTAAACTGGAAGGTGGTTATGGATTGGACATCAACAAAAAGAAACGAATCTTAGAAAAATTAAACGGAGCCGTAATTTTTGAAAAATTTCTACACACCAAATACATAGGTCAAAAAAGGTTTTCCCTCGAAGGTGGAGAGTCGGTAATTGCCGCACTGGATGCCATCATCAATACCGGAGCAGAAGATCGAGTCGAAGAGGTGTTAATCGGCATGGCGCATCGCGGAAGATTAAATGTGCTTGCAAATATTATGGGTAAAACCTACGAGCATATATTTAATGAATTCGAAGGGACAGCTGTGCCCGATTTAAGTTTCGGAGATGGTGACGTTAAATATCATTTGGGATATTCGAGTCAAGTAGATACACTTGGCAACAAAAAGGTATATCTCAAAATGGCTCCAAATCCATCTCATCTAGAATCCGTAAATACCGTCTTAGAAGGTTTTGCAAGAGCAAAAGCGGACGTATTGTATGATAGTGACTATGATAGAATATTACCGATCTTACTTCATGGTGATGCGGCATTAGCTGGACAAGGAGTAGTTTACGAAACTGTCCAAATGAGCCAGTTAGATGGATATTACACTGGTGGGACCATACACATAGCGATTAATAATCAAATAGGATTTACGACAGATTTTGAAGATGCCAGATCTTCAACCTATTGTACTTCAGTAGCTAGCCTCATACAAGCTCCTGTTTTTCATGTAAATGGTGACGATCCGGAGGCCTTAGTTTGGGCGGCGGAATTGGCAACCGCCTACAGGCAGAAGTTTAACAATGATGTTTTTATAGATATGGTTTGCTACAGAAGACATGGTCACAACGAAGGAGATGATCCCAAGTTTACGCAACCTGAAATGTATAAATTGATCGATACTCACAAAAACCCAAGAGATAAATACATCGAAATATTAACATCAAGAGGTGACGTTGAAAAAGACCTTGCAGAAAAACTAGAAAAAGAGTTTTGGAGTGATTTGCAAAATCGCTTAGACAGTATTAAACAAAAACCACTCCCCTACACATATCAAAAACCTGAAGAAGCTTGGCGTAAATTAAAACAAGCTGAAGAAAAAGATTTCGTCAAATCTCCTGCAACCGGGATTGCGAAAACGAAAATTGAAAAGATTTTAAAGCATTTGATGACCTTACCAGATGGTTTTACTCCGCTTTCAAAGATCAATCGATTACAGAAAGGAAAACAAAAATTACTGGATAAAAATCAATTGGACTGGGCACTTGGAGAACTGTTGGCCTATGGTTCTATTTTATTAGAGGGCAAGAATGTCAGAATGAGTGGACAAGATGTCAAAAGAGGAACCTTCTCTCATAGACATGCCGTATTTAATGACGCCAAATCATTTGAAGAATTAAATCGTTTTGACAATCTTCAAACAGACCAAGGAAAATTTATGATCTACAACTCCTTTCTATCGGAGTTCGGGGTAATGGGTTTTGAATACGGTTACTCGATGGCTTCTCCGGATCATCTTGTTATTTGGGAAGCGCAGTTTGGAGATTTTTACAACGGTGCCCAAACCATTATAGATCAATATGTGTCTGCTGCTGAAAGTAAATGGAGAAGAATGAGTGGTTTAGTATTGCTATTGCCGCATGGCTATGCAGGTCAAGGTCCTGAACATTCAAGTGCGAGATTGGAAAGATTTCTTCAATCGTGTGCAGAACTTAACATGACTGTCACCAACCTAACTACGCCAGCAAATCTATTTCATGCATTGAGACGACAGCTAGAAAGACCTTTTAGAAAACCTTTAATCAATATGTCGCCAAAGTCTTTATTAAGACATCCTTTGTGCGTGTCTGATAAATCTGATTTTCAAACAGGTTCAGCATTCGCTGAATTGATTGACGATAAAGAATCAAAGCCAGCTAAAACTAAAAGAGTTCTGTTTTGTACTGGCAAAATCTATTACGACCTTCTTGCTAAAAAGAGGGAAGATAATAGAGAGGATGTTGCCATTGTGAGAATCGAACAATTATATCCATTCCCACAAAAGCAGTTTGATGCTGTATTAAAAAAATACAACAAAGCAGAACTGTTATGGGTGCAAGAAGAACCTCTTAATATGGGGGCTTGGAATTATATGCTTGGTATCGTAAGAAAACTGGATATGGAATGTGTTGCGAGAAAAGCAAGCGCCTCTCCTGCAACTGGATTTAAAAAGGTCCACGATCTTCAACAAGCAGAAATTGTAAATAAGGCTTTTGCTTAATTCGATCTAATAATTTGGCTGAGGTCCATTTTGAAAAAGAAGACTGACACCAAAAACGTGAAAAGCATCATTATAAGATCCTTGTTGTAAGCCGATGCTGTCTTTGAGATTGTCTAAATTGGTTTTGCCCCAAGCAAAATCAAAGTAGGGCCTAAACACAAAACTGCTGGTGCTACTTCCCCTAGCAATAATATTTATATAAAACTTCGAAACGAGATTTCTCTGAGACTCGATGGTTTCAAAACTACTGGTTGTTCCAATTTGTGATTTCACTTTGGTCAATCGAGATCCTAAACAAGAACCAATTCTGATATTATTTAATCCAAAATCCAATCCTACCCATACCGTACCCATAGAATAATTAATCGTATTCGATGCTACATCATCGGAGCCTACCCGTACTTCAGAACTACGACGCATCCTCTGATTTGAATAAAACACTGAAGTTGCGACAAACTCATAATTATATCTAAGCCCCATCTCGAGACCTGGCATAAAACGCAATTGTTTAAATGGCTCCACTAATTCTTGACTATTGGCAGTATTAAATCTGTTCAATAAAACATTATTGTCACCAGAAAGAATAGCCCCTCCGTTAAAACCGATGACAAAATTCATTTGCCCATTAAGGTTTGATTGGATAAAAAAGAGACCAATAAAGAGAATCAAGAAATTCTTTTTCATGGCACAAATTTAGAAATAAAAATGCTCGGATTCTTCCGATTCAATAAAGGACCTACAAGAGATTCTTATAAAAGATTATTTGATTAATGATGGTGATGATGATGTCCACCATTGCCTAGGCTAAATTTCGTAGCAGGTAAATCTACTTCCTCGAATTTGCTCTGGCCTTCTGTGATTTTCAAATTTTTATTGACTGGGACATTTTCATAAACTCCAAGTGTACCTCCTCGGATTGGCCATATAACACTAATACGTTTTATGACTTTGGTTTCTCCCACCCCAATTTCCGCCAAAAGACTATTACCTCCGAAGCTTGCTCCTGATTCAACACGATGATAAATTTTTCGATATTGCTCATTTTCATCCAATTCTAAAATGATCTTGGCACCGATCGCAGAACGATTGGATCGCACACCTTCTAATTTAATATTAACCCAATTGTTATTATTTCCACTGGGGTTTTCGAACAATATATTTTGAAAAACATCCCCTTCAAATGCACCTCCCATGACAGTATAAATGTCTTGATCACCATCCATGTCTAAATCTCCAAAACCTACTGCATGCCCTTTCTGAATGTGACCAAACCCTCCTTTGTATGTGACATCCTGAAATCCAAAGCCAGCATTATTTCTATACATTCGATTAGGCACTATCGAAAACAAATTGGGTTCGCCAGTAGCCAAATAAAAATCTTTAAACCCATCATTATCCAAATCTCCAAAATTACACCCCATGGTAACAATAGGTTCTGTTAATCCCACTTTGGCAGAAACCTCAGAAAATGTTCCATTGCCATTGTTTCGATATATAAAAGGCCGTTGTGGATGCGCATGACCTTGAACCCCTTCGAACATTAAACTGGATGCGGATTTAGAACCAAAGCTATATCCAGAAACAAATATGTCTGTAAATCCATCATTATTATAGTCAAACATCCATGTAGGAAAACTAACCTTCGGTGCAGTCACATTCGCAAGTTTTCCAACAGAAGTAAATGATACTTTATTATCTTTCGGCGTATTGATCAGCAAATGATTATCAGATCCCATGGTCGAAATATAAAGATCTGTCAAACCATCATTATTGATATCACCAGAAGAAACCCCTTTAAAGAATCCAGTAATTTTAATTCCTGCCGCTTCACTTGTTTCTGTGAAAGTCCCATCTCCATTGCTGATAAATAATTCACATGGCGCATGCGAATCTTCGTTAGATTCGTTGGCGATAAACAAATCCAACCATCCATCAACATTAAAATCTTCCCAAACAGCTGTCTGGGTCGGATATTCAGAATACAAGCCAGCTTCTATGGTCACATCTGTAAAAGTGCCATCTCCATTATTTCTAATTAAAGAATTTGGTATTTTTCCTTGATCAAAAAACCAAGCACCTCTGAGAATAAAGAAATCCATGTGCCCATCATTGTTATAATCCGCATGGCGCAAATTAAGTCCGCCACTGACTCCTTTTAACCCTACTGCAAAAGTTCGATCTATAAATCCACCTTTCCTATCGTTCTCAAAATATTGAACGTTATGATCAAATCCCCATGAAGAAGCGATAATATCTAAATATCCATCTCCATTAAAATCATCGACGCAAGTTCCTCCAGACAATTTAGAGGTCCCTACTCCCAAGTTAGAAGCCACATCCGTGAATGGTGTAAAGTCCATTGATTTCTCAAAATAATTGGGATCTATTCGATATTGACTTGGTACACTTTGAGGATATTCTCCTAGAGTCATATAAGCTATATTCAATAGATATTTACAATCCTTATCTGCTAAATTTTTTGCGAGAATTTCTTCTAGTAATTTTATACTTTTTTGTGACCCTTCTTTGTTTTTATGAACAGCTCTTTTTTGGATAGGGATGATGCATGAAACATTGGTGTGATTATTTATACAATTGTCTTGCTCTGCTTTACGCATGTAAGAAAGCGCCAAAAGTTTTTTGATGTATAATTCAACAGATCCACTGTTTTTTACTTTTACGGATTTAAGTTGGTTCAGTAATTTTTCCAAAGTGGCAATAGCCTCAGGTGTATTTCCTGCCGAAAGAAGTTCGCTGGCATATTTGACTTCTAATTGCATTCTCTCGGTTCCTTTCAAATTTTCCAATTGCTTCTTATACATTTCTGCTCGTTTGGCATTTAGGTAGTAACTGATCTCTGATGGAATGATTCGATCGACAGCCTCGGCAGTTTTATTGATCATCTCTCTCGTTTGAGCCAAGGGCTCAATAAAATTATTATCAATCTGTGGACCCATATTTATGTGGTCCTGATGATCACCTGAACCGGATTTATCTCCAGTACATGAATAAGTGAAAATTAAAATAACTATTACTAGGCGCTTCATACGATGAGTTCTATTTACCCAATTTTAAAAGATGATTACAGGATACTTTTAATTGGAATATAAAGGTATGTCGAAGCTATCAAATAACGAAGAAGAACTAAAATACCTCATCACTTTAAACAACATTCCGCTTGTCGGTCCAAAACTCGCGAAACAATTACTTAAAACCATCGGAGCACCGAAACAAATCCTAAACACTCCATTCTCGTCTTTAATCAAAATAAAAAATATAGGACCTAAGATTGCTGCAAACATTTCTAAAAATCAAAACTATTCGAAAGCAGAAAAAGAGATCATTGAGTGTCAAAAAAATCACATCATTTGCCTTTCTTATCAAAATGACAATTATCCTCATAGACTAAAACAAATTCCCGATAGCCCATTGGTTCTTTATTCGAAAGGAGAATCTATATCTAGCCTAAACGCATCAAGAATTATCTCCATCGTAGGTACAAGAACACCTACAATGTATGCAGAAGAGGTCATCTCAGATCTTTGTAAAGAGTTAAGTCAAATGGGTGTGCTTGTTCTCAGCGGGCTGGCTTATGGTGTAGATACCATAGCCCATAAACAAGCCCTCAAAAACAACATTGCTACCGCAGCAGTTTTGGGAAATGGCTTAAAGTATATCTATCCTCAAAGCAACCACCAACTTGCTAGTAAAATATTGAATTCAGGTTTACTAATTTCAGAATTGGGATTTGACAAAAAAGTAGAGAGGGAGCATTTCCCAATGAGAAATAGAATCATAGCTGGTATGAGCGATGCAGTAATCGTGATACAGTCAAAAAAAATAGGCGGCTCAATGATCACTGCAGAATTTGCCAATCAATATCATAGAGATGTTTTCGCGATACCAGGAAGACTCAAAGATCCTTTGGCCGAAGGAACAAACTTCCTTATAAAGTCTCATCGAGCTAGTCTCTTGACTTCCGCCAGTGACATTGCATATTTACTTTCTTGGGATAAGATCAAAACCGCAACACAAAAACGCCTATTTCTAGATTTAGAACCAGAAGAGGAAATAATCTACAAATTGATAAAAGAACGTAGCAACATCTCTATTGATTTAATAAGCAAAATGAGTGGCTTTCACAGTTCAAAACTTTCTGGCCTTATTCTTAATCTAGAATTTAAGGGAATCATTCGTCCATTACCTGGTAAAAGATTTACTTTGATTTAATTTTCGCAATATGAGAAATTCAATCTTTGTTTTGTCCATAATTTTTTTGTGTTTTTCCTGTGACAATGGTCAAACTAAAAAATTGGTGGAAAGTCCACTGAAATTAGCAGAAACTCATCCAATGGTAAAAAACGTGATTTTACTGATCGGAGATGGTATGGGCTTGGGCCAAATATCAGCGGGTATGTATAGTCAACAAAATCACACCGCTCTAGAAAGATGTAAGGTAGTTGGAATTCACAAACCTCATGCAAGTAACAAATTGGTCACCGATTCTGCAGCTGCAGCAACGTCATTTGCTTGTGGAGTAAAAACTTACAATGGGGCAATTGGCGTAACTAAAGACACACTTGATGTAGAAAGCATCATGAGCCTGGCTCAAAAGAGTGGTAAAAAAACGGGACTGGTCGCGAGTTCTACAATTGTCCACGCCACACCAGCTGCCTTTTATGCCCACAACAAATCCAGAAAAAATTACGAAGAAATCGCCGCCGACTTAGTTAATTCGAACGTTGACTTTTTTGTAGGTGGGGGCAAACAATTTTTCAGTAATCGCAATTCTGATGGAAGAGATTTGTACGCAGAATTAAGAGCCAAAGGATATATCATTTCAGATTTTCTGGAAAGTGAATTTGCCACTTTAGAAATTTCTAAAGAAAAGAAATTTGGTTATTTGACCGCAAACAAAGATCCTCTTCCCGTAGCTCAAGGAAGGGATTATCTGATCGATGCCTCTAAAGCAGCATTAAACTATTTAGAAAATTCAATAGAAGACGATGGCTTCTTCCTGATGATTGAAGGTTCTCAAATCGATTGGGGTGGTCATGCCAATGACGGTGATTATGTCGTTTCTGAATTTATTGAATACGATAAAATCATCGATTTAGCATTAGATTTTGCTGATACACATCCCAATACTTTGGTTGTCATAACTGCCGATCACGAAACGGGTGGTTTAGCCATCCAACCAGAATCCAAAATGGATAGTTTGAGTTACGCTTTTACATCAACTTATCATACCGGTACCATGATTCCTGTTTTTGCCTACGGACAAGGAGCTGAAGATTTCGGAGGTATCTATGAAAACACAGCCATATTTGATAAAATAAAATTGGCATTAGACTTATAATTTATTTTAACATTTTAGTACTAGTCAATACAATCAATTGAAAATTAATTCATGTGTAAAATTTTATTATATACGATAATTTTATATATTACACTGATTAAATATTAATTTAAAACCAAAAAAAACTATTATGATTGGTACTATAATCGGATTATTGAGTGGAGCCATCGGCGGCAATGTAGCTGGTAAGCTCATGCCTAATTCTTCTATGGGTACATTATGGAACTCTGTTGCAGGAATAGCAGGCGGAGGAATTGGTTCATCCATTCTCGGCATGTTAGGAATCGGGGCAGCTTCCGCAGCAGATGCTGTTGGAGGTGGAGGTGGAATGCCTGACATTGGTACTTTACTCGGTATGGGTGGTTCTGGATTGGTCGGTGGAGGTGTCGTGATGGCGGTGATTGGAATGATTAGAAAGGCGATGAACAAAGGTTAATTTTATCCCAAACCATTATATAAAGGTCGTTATCAAATCGGTAGCGGCCTTTTTTATTTTTGGCGCTTCCTAGAATACACTAATATTTTACCAATTAAAGGATCCCTTGAAGAATTTAAAAATCTAAATCCTAGATTTTCTAAAACCTTAATTGAAGCCATATTTTCTGGAGAACACCTACCAACAATCTCACGTAATTTATATTTTCCAAAACCCATATCAACGACGATTTTACCTGCCTCAGTAGCAAATCCCTGGTTCCAATATTCTCAACCAAAATCTAAAGCCTAAATCTACCTTATCTTAAATTCCACTCTTAAACCACACCATCCGATTACACTCTTTTTAGACTTTAATAACGCAGACCATCTTCCAAAGCCATAGTCTTGGTAGTGCTTATAATTCATTATAAAATCTCTCGCTTTTTCCACATTCGTGAATGGTGCATCTCCCGTATATTTCAGAACATATGGATCTTTGTTCGGATCACATAAAAATTGAGCATCGCATGGTTTAAATCTACGGAGCAGCAATCTCTCTGTTTCTGCGATAACCATGGGTGGGATTTACAAATGCCTTTCTGCGTGGTAGCTACTTCTCACCAAAGGACCACTTTCAACAAAATCAAATCCTTTTTGAAGTCCTATTTCCTTGTATTCTGCGAACTTGTCTGGATGAACAAAACTCTCAACCGCCAAATGCATTTTAGTAGGCTGCAAATATTGACCAATGGTAACCACATCACAACCAGCCTCAATTAAATCGTCCATTGTCTTATATACCTGCTCATCTGTTTCACCTAAACCGACCATAAATCCGGTTTTAGTCCTTTTACCAAAATCCTTAATTCTTTTAATTTGTTCCAGGCTCCTAGCATATTTGGCTTGAGGACGTACTTTTCGGTACAATTCCTCGACTGTTTCCATGTTGTGACTTACCACCTCTTGCCCACCACTGATCATCCTTTCGAGAGCTTCCCAGTTAGCTCGAGTATCTGGTATTAATGTTTCTATGGTTGTTGTAGGAGATTCTTTTTTCACCTCAACAACCGTTTGATACCAAATTTCAGCACCTCTATCTTTAAGCTCATCACGATTTACGGAGGTAATCACTGCATGCTTAACTTCCATCAATCGAATGGCCTCGGCCACCCTTCTTGGCTCGTCCTCGTCATATTCTGGTGGTCTTCCTGTCTTCACAGCACAAAACGAACATCCTCTAGTACAAACATTTCCGAGTATCATAAAAGTCGCAGTACCTGCTCCCCAACATTCTCCCATATTCGGACAATTCCCAGATTGACAAATCGTATGTAATTTATATTCATCTACTAAAGACCTGACCTTTTTGTATTTTTCGCCAATAGGCAATTTTACCCTTAACCAATCTGGCTTTTTGGTCCTTTTATTTTCCTCTTTATTTATTACAGTCAACTCTAACATCCTTCAATAATTATTAGTTGGATCTAAATCCAAAATGAATATTTAAATAAGCATTTATAAAGTAAGGTTTATTACTAACCTCTTCAGTTTCTATCATAATCGGGACACGTTTACTGAAAAGATCTGCCATAATCCCTAAGTCAACTGCCCTTACTTTTTTATCAAAGGCACCTTTGGATAGGTGCAATGCAATTTTTCCTTGAATCCCAGGTATAAAACTCCATTCATCGAAACGATTAAAAAATCCCGCTCCGCCAAAAATATCTTCGTTCAAATCCAAAAACTTCTCAGCATTATCTTCCGAGTATTTCTCAGATTTAATTTCGATTATGGTTCCGTTATCAGTTGGTGTCGTATACACCAATTCCAAATAGTAAGGCTTTAGCAGCCCAACTACTGGTCCCGCTTCCCAAGAATACCCCAAAGCAATCCCTCGTCTTCGTGTCTTCTCTGAAACATATTTTTTAAATCCAATCCCACCTCTCAAGGCCAAAAAATAATTTTGTTTGCCATAAACGTAATTGGCAGAAGACCCCAACTCTCTAAAATTGTAATTTTTATTTAACCTCCTTTCTCGAGGATCTTTTAAGACGCCTAATTCGATGTGACAAAATTTAGTGGTATAGTAATTTTTGATTTTTCCAGAATTAAAAGCAATCGCATATCCATTGGTATGAATCTTTACATCGAAAGATTTTTCAGTTTTATAAAGTATACCTTTGGAACTGGTTTGTAGTTGTTTCGGCTGAAATATTTTCTGAGCCAAAACGCCATTCGCGCAAAGCAAAAACGCCTGACAAAAAACCAAAACTGGTATACCTTTTAAAATACGCGACATATCACTATAAAGCTACTAAATACTAGAATAGCATGCAGCGATTAATTGTTCAGTGCAATTTTTTACTTTTGGACAATGTCTGTTTCTCCTCAATTAATTTTTGCTATCATAATTGGATATTTCTTGGTGCTGATCTTGGTTTCCAAGCTCACTTCCAAACAATCTGATAATGAGGACTTTTTTACCGCCAAAAGGCAATCGCCATGGTATTTGGTGGCTTTTGGCATGATCGGAGCCACCCTATCTGGGGTAACATTCATTTCGGTTCCTGGATGGGTCGTGGATAGTCAATTTTCCTATTTTCAGATGGTTTTGGGATACATCATTGGCTATTTTGTAATTGCCACAGTTTTAATGCCTACCTATTATCGACTCAACTTAACTTCTATTTATGGTTACTTAGAAGAAAGATTTGGTTGGGCTTCTTACAAAACTGGTGCTGGTTTTTTTATTCTTTCCAGAACAATTGGAGCTTCGTTTAGACTTTATCTTGTATCAATCGTTTTACAAGAATTTGTACTCGGCCCGATGGGTATTCCCTTTTGGTTGACTGTAATGATTACAATCATTTTAATCTGGGTCTACACTTATCAAGGCGGAATCAAAACGATTGTTTACACAGATACTTTGCAAACATTTTGCATGTTGACTGCAGTCATATTAACCATCTTTGCGATTGGACAAAGTCTCGAACTAGATTTATCTTCCATGGTTGCAGAAATTAGACAAAGTGAATACTCAAAAAGCTTCTTTTTCGATGGTGGATGGTCAGATGGTCAAAACTTTTTTAAACAATTCTTCGCCGGTGCATTCATTGCCATCGTTATGACAGGATTGGATCAAGACATGATGCAGAAAAATTTAAGTTGTAAAAACATCGGAGATGCTCAAAAAAACATGTTTAGTTTTAGCATTGTATTGGTTTTTGCCAAACTCCTTTTTCTATGCTTGGGTGCGATGCTGATCTTATTTTGCGCAAAAAACAATATCGATATACCTGAAAAACGAGACCTCCTTTATCCTTTAATTGCACTCGAACATTTATCTCCTTTTGTGGCCATCGTTTTTATTTTAGGCTTAATAGCCGCGGCTTATTCCAGTGCTGATTCTGCATTGACCTCTCTGACTACTTCCTTTTGTGTCGACTTTCTAAATTTCGAAAAGAATGATGCAATAAATTCTACAAAAACACGAACCATCGTACACATAGGTTTTTCGATATTGCTATTTGTCGTTATCCTCATTTTCTATGCAATAAATGATGAATCCGTCATAGCAAGCATTTTTAAAGTAGCAGCATACACCTATGGACCTTTGCTCGGATTATATAGTTTTGGATTTTTTACAAAACGAAGGATATTGGATAAATGGGCTCCACTTATCTGCATCCTTTCACCTATAATCACCTATTTATTAAATAAATATTCTGCAGTTCTACTCGATGGGTATGTTTTTGGATTTGAACTTCTAATCGTAAATGGCTTGCTGACCTTCTTAGGACTGCTTTTGATCAGTCAATCGAAGAAACCTCCTTCTGAAATTGGATCTCAATAAGAATTATGAAGAATGAACTGATCAATTGGAAATACACACTCAGAGAAATTATCATTGTTTCAATCGGAATTTTAATTGCATTTGGAGTTAATAAATTGTCTTCCAATATTTCAAATGGGCAAGAAAAAAAAGAATTTCGAAAGAGTTTAATTACTGATCTAGAAGAAAACATAAAAAATATAGAGCGAATCATAAATGTGCAAGAAACCAAAGTAAATGATCTTTCTTGGCTGATTCAAAATATTGAATCCCAACAAATTGATTCGATAATAGCAAGTGCAATTCTTTTTAAACAAAGAAAAAGCCCTACTTTTTTTCCAGTTAGCGGGACCTTTAATTCATTGGTATCTCAGGGAAGAATCGAAATTTTTAACACCGAAATCAAACGTGAGCTTTTCAACCTATATGATACCAATTATGAACGCACTGTTTATAACGGAATTCTGTACGATGAGATTTATGTTGCCAAATATGATCAACAAATTCAGAATGTGATGAATTTTAGAACCCAACAAATAGAAGATATATCCAAGCTAAATTCGGAGGAATTCACGAAGAGCATAATTCTCATTATTGACGAAGCCGAATCT
>JAHDHU010000009.1:39123-62271 GCA_020631135.1 Saprospiraceae bacterium
TACTTTCAGCAAGCCAAAATGAAAGTGAAAAAATGGTTGATTTGATTAAATAAAACTAAATACAATTTTCACTTTTCAATGAAAAATTTTCACAAAACGACAGAACAAGAATCTCTTCATAAAGAGTTGGATCAGATGTCAACCGAAGAACTGCTCTTAGGAATCAACGAAGAAGATGCAAAAGTTGCGGACATCGTCAAAACTTGTATTCCGACCATCGTAAAAACCGTAGATGCCATTTTCAACAAACTCATAGAAGGCGGCAGATTATTTTACCTCGGTGCAGGGACCAGTGGAAGACTTGGAATTGTAGATGCCTCAGAATGTCCTCCTACTTTTGGAGTTTCTCATGATCTGGTGATTGGAATAATGGCCGGTGGAGATAGTGCCATCAGAAAAGCAGTAGAATTTGCTGAAGATGATGTACACCAAGGCTTTAAAGATCTGCAAAAGCATTCAATATCCTCCTTAGATTTTGTCATCGGAATAGCTGCTTCTGGTACCACACCGTATGTGGTCAATGCATTGAAAGATTGCCAAAAAGCCGGCATTCTTACCGCATGCATAACATGTAATGATAACAGTCCGATCACAGAATTTGCCAATTTCCCAACAGCTGCTGTGGTCGGCCCCGAATTTGTCACAGGCAGCACACGGATGAAGAGCGGCACAGCTCAAAAATTAATACTAAATATGATCAGTACCAGTGTGATGATCAAACTTGGAAGGGTAAAAGGAAACCGCATGGTAGACATGCAACTAAGCAACAACAAATTGGTTGATAGAGGAACTCTAATGATCATGGCCAAAGCCAATATTTCTTACGAAGAAGCTGAGAAATTACTTTTAGAAAAAGGATCTGTTCGCTCAGCATTAGATTCATTAAATTAACGAGTCCAATTACTTTCCCAAGCTGCTTGACGTCTTTGACGTTCGATCTCCTCCTCTATTTTTCGTTGTTGGATCGTCTTTTCAAAAGTATCTCTAGGCAAAAAATAAGTCTTACTTTCTTCTTCGACAGATTCCAATTCTTCTAATTCGTCAGGCTCTAAAACATCTTTAAATAAAAATGCGACCAAAATGCCAACCAAACCTCCTAAAAGATGACTTTCCCAAGATATACCAGGTTGATCTGGCAATACTCCTGAAATGTATCCGGAATACATCACAATAATAATTAACGATAGCACAATAGACCTGGTATTCTTTCTAAATACACCCAACCAAAATACAAAGGCCACTAAACCATAAACTACCCCACTGGCACCGATATGATACACCTCTCGCCCAAAGAGCCAAACTGTGGAACCCGCAAGAAGATAGATAAAAATAAAACTGGGGATGGCTACACGATTATAGAAAATTACCATTATGCTAGTCAATACCAACATCGGAATAGAATTGGAAAATAAGTGTTGAAAACCGCTATGTAAAATGGGAGCTAAAAATATACCTACCAGACCATCTATCTCTCGAGGGTAAATACCCCAAGAATTGTAGATTCCGTTATGATAATGATTAAAAAGATGAGCCAACCACATCAAAGCAACAATCAGGATAGGTACCCTTATGCTCCTTATCAATTGCCAAAACTCCTTTTCTAAAGAAGCCATTTATATTTAATTAAATCTCCTTCTGACTAATTTGATAAATCCTGTTGCCTTTTTTTGCTTAGCCTCACTCGCCCACTCATACTTTTCGGCTACTGATCCGATCAAAACACCTTTAGCCTCATCAAATGAAGATAATCCATCAAGGGCAACCATTAAATTTTCAAATTCTTTCTGATTTCCTCCAAACAATTCATTAACGGTAAATATTCTTTCATTTATTCCCATCGCCTTGGTCAAATCTTTAATCGGTCTCGAAGCCAATTTATCTGAAAGTTCATTTCCGCTTGCATCCGAAAATAGTTCAATTAAAGAATCATCAACTTCCATTGGTGGCTCAAGCTCATCTATTTTCTCTTCGTTCATTACTTGCTCAATCTCTTCATCATCTTCTTCTTCGACTATTTCTATGACCTCTTCTTCCTCAACATCCTGTGGAATCTCTCCTTCTACTTCTTCAAAAAGTTTTTGAATGTAACTCAACATGTGCTCTTTTTCAATAGATGAAAATTCACCATCTTCTTCTATGCTTTGGTTTAGTTGAGATATTTTTTTGATCAGTTTACTAATTCTTTTGTGATCCATGTGATAAGAACATTTTCTTTTTAAAAAAGATTTCATTTCGAATAAACAATGCAAAATTAAGAATACATAGGCGTTCCTGTTATTTAGCTTTATAAGTTTATTTTTAGCTTTACGCCAAATTCGTATTCACTTTAATAATAAGTGATACAACTCAACGAAAAGAATTGTACGTTTCATGTTTTTAGAACCAAATTTTCGCGGTCAACGAAGTGGATGGATTGAAGTCATCTGTGGTTCTATGTTTTCTGGTAAGACAGAAGAATTAATTAGACGGCTTAAAAGAGCCAAAATTGCTAATCAAAAGGTAGAAATTTTTAAACCAGCAACAGACACGAGATATGACAAAACAAATGTTGTATCTCATGACGAAAACTCGATAGTTTCAATTCCAGTTAAACACAGCAAAGAAATCCTAAGTCTCAGTCAAGGTAACAATGTCGTGGGCATTGACGAATCTCAGTTTTTTGATGACGATTTGGTTATGGTCGCGCAAAAACTTGCCTTACGTGGTGTTAGGGTTATCCTTGCTGGATTAGACATGGATTACAAAGGCGTACCTTTTGGACCAATTCCTAATTTACTGGCTGTTGCAGAGTATATTACTAAAGTTCACGCCATCTGCCCTCACTGTGGTAGCTTGGCCACGCATTCTTATCGCCTATCCGAAGAAGCTGGTCAGGTAGTGCTTGGAGAAAAAGATAAATATGAGCCACGTTGTCGAATCTGTTATGAAATGGGCAATATTCTCGATCTAAAATAATTTTTTGGGCGATCCACCGATGCTTCATCTTCGATTTCGATCGGAGTCAGGCTATCCGTTCATACCCACGTGCATGCCACGGGGACCCACTTCTATCCTTATCGCATTATTTGGTACTTAGTTTCAATCACACGGATAATCAATATAAATTACTTTATATACTCATAGGGTAAATCCTTTTAAATTTAAATCAAATTAAACCCTGTACCTTAAACCCTATACCTTATACCTTTCTTACCTTTGCGCCTATTAAACCAACTCATGTCCCAGATTAAAATAAAATCGGCATTGATTTCTGTTTTCAACAAACAAGGAATCGATAAGATTGTGGAGTCACTGCACAAACAGAATGTCAAAATTTACTCAACTGGAGGAACACAAAATTACATCGAAGCTAAAGGGATCCCTGTAAATCGTGTCGAAGATTTGACCAGTTATCCTTCTATTTTAGATGGCAGAGTCAAAACGCTCCACCCAAAAGTTTTTGGGGCAATTTTGGCAAGGAGAGCAGCTGATCATCGCCAACAGTTAGAAGAATATCAAATTCCCGAAATTGATTTGGTTATCGTAGATCTCTATCCTTTCGAAGAAACTGTGAAAAGTACAAATGATCAAAATGCGATTATTGAAAAAATCGACATTGGTGGAATCGCCCTCATCCGAGCAGCTGCTAAAAACTACAATGATGTAGTAATCGTCCCATCAAAAGACCAATATGGATACCTTGAAAACATTTTAGATAATCAAAATGGAGAAAGTTCATTAGAACAAAGAACCTATCTCGCAACTCAAGCTTTCAATACTTCCTCACATTATGATACTGCAATCTTTTCGTACTTCAACAAAGATGATGAAGGGATTAAAATGAGCTATTCAAATTCTAAAAGTTTGAGGTACGGAGAAAATCCACATCAAACGGCGCGCTACTTTGGTGATTTGGACGAAATGTTTTTTAAACACAGTGGAAAAGAACTTTCTTTCAACAACCTGGTGGACATTGACGCGGCTGTTTCACTTATGTCTGAGTTTAAAGATCAAGAACCTACTTTTGCCGTCCTAAAACACACCAATGCTTGCGGAATTGCATCTCGCAATACCGTCTCTCAAGCGTGGGATGATGCCTTGGCGGCAGATCCCGTTTCCGCATTTGGCGGAATATTAATCTGCAATCACGAAATCGATTTAAAAACTGCAGAAAAAATAAATGAACTTTTCTACGAAGTGCTAATCGCTCCCTCATTTTCTGATGAAGCATTAAATCTTCTCTCCGAGAAAAAGAAAAGGGTTTTATTAGAAATAAAGCATTTCAACATACAAAGAAGCGCATTTAAAAGTATTCTCAATGGAATGATCTGGCAAGATTCGGATTTATCCCAGCAACAAAAAGAAGATTTTGAATGTAAAACCAAAACTCAGCCAACCCAAGCACAATTAGACGACCTTGTTTTCGCAAATAAATGTGTCAAGCATCTAAAAAGCAATACAATCGTTCTAGTAAAAAACAATCAGCTTCTCGGAATGGGATGCGGTCAAACATCAAGAGTTGATGCATGTAAACAAGCTATCCATAAAGCCAAATCCTTTGGATTTGAATTGGAAGGCGCAGTAATGGCATCAGATGCTTTTTTCCCTTTTCCTGATTGCGTAGAAATAGCACACAAAGAAGGAATAAAAGCGGTTGTCCAACCTGGCGGATCAATCAAAGATCAATTATCAATTGATTATTGTGATCAAAATGATCTTCCAATGGTTTTTACTGGAATTCGTCACTTTAAACATTGATTTGAATCTTTGCATAGACATAGGAAATAGTTCTTCTAAAATCGCGATATACAAAAAAGATAATTTACTTTTTTACAAACGATTTCTAAGACTTCCCATTAAATCCGTTCTTGATTTGATCGAAAATTTTGAAATCGAGTACAGCATTATTTCTAGCACTCGAAACACCAATAATGCTTTGATTAAAGTGCTCAAGAAAAAAAGTAAATTGATCGTTTTGAGCCACCAAACCAAGGTTCCATTTAAAAACAATTACTTAAGCCCTGAAACTTTGGGTAGAGACCGCATTGCTGTGATGGCAGCGGCAAGTAAGATTTTTCCTAAAAAAAATACCTTTGTGGCAGATTTAGGAACTTGCAACACTTATGATTTTATCACTTCATCAAAAAGATATATTGGTGGCAATATTGCTCCGGGTTTAATGATGCGAATCAAATCGATGCATAAATTCACTGATAAATTACCCATGGTCACTGCTCAACTGCACGATCAGCTGATGGGACTTGATACAACTCAGGCTTTGCAAAATGGTGCAGTTAAAGGCATAATTCTTGAAATTGAAGGGTATATACGTGATTTACGTAAAGAATACGGTCCGATTAACGTTATTTTAACTGGAGGAGAAGCTGGATTTTTTGCAAAACATTTCAAAAAGAGGATATTTGCGGAGCCTAATTTAGTCCTTTTGGGATTAAACAAAATTCTTCAATTCAATATTGATTAATCTACTGGGACTTAACAACTTATGAATAAAAAGTATCTCATAGCATTTTTATTTTTAGCAACCATCTTTGAATCCTTTGCTCAAGGAGGTGATAACTCTCCATATTCAAGATTCGGGTTGGGAGATTTGGTAGATGAAAACTTCATGCACCTTCGAAGTATGGGAAAATTGGGTTCTTCATATGCTGACATTTACAACATCAATATTGTAAATCCTGCATCCTATTCGGCGCTCAGAGCGACAGCCTTCGACATTGGTTTTTATACCAAAAACGCCAGTTTGCAAGACAACAATGGATCCTCTTCTAATCAATGGTCTGCTAACCTTGAGTATATATCATTGGCTTTTCCATTGACCAACCCAATCAACGACATTCTCGAAAGGGAAGAAAGAGATTGGCAGTTAGGTATGTCTTTTACATTGATGCCAAACTCAGTAGTATCTTATAACATAACATCGGATGATGTGACTCCGGGTCAAGATAGCATAAGACGAAATTTTAGAGGTGATGGTGGATCCTACAAATTTTATTGGGGTAATGCAGTTGCTTATAAAAACTTTGCCTTTGGGGTAAACCTTGGGTATCTTTTTGGAAACATCACATATGATAGAAATATCATCTTCTCGGATTTAAACTTTCCTTACAATAGCGCTTTCTCTACTGACTATAGTTTAAATGGCTTTATCTATAAACTTGGAGCACAATACACACATATCTTAAATAAAAAGCAACTAGACGCAAAAAAGAATGTTTCTACACGTAAGATCATTTTTGGACTTCATGGTAGAAGCAATACTGGATTTAGAACGAGCTCTGATCGCATAGATCAAATTATCCAACAAGTGGATGCATTTACGATCGATACGGACACACTTACTTTCGAACTTGGCGTCGAAGGCAAAGGTACATTACCAGGAACCTTTGGGTTTGGACTAACTTATTATAACGGAACAAAATTTTCAATAGGCTTTGATTACGAAACCACCGCTTGGAAAAATTATGTAAACGAAGCTAATCCTCAAGTATTAAACAATACTTCCAAGATTTCTGTTGGAGGTTCATATAGACCAAATCCAAAGTCATATAACAACTTTTTAAAACGTGCCCATTATAGATATGGCTTTTATTATCAACAGGACCCTAGAGAAATTGATAACAAAGCCTTAACTAATTATGGTGTTACCTTGGGTTTAGGCCTTCCGTTTATATACCAAAGGAAAATCTCCCATGCTAATATTGGTGTAGATTTTGGAAGGCGTGGTCAAGGGACCGTTTTAAGAGAAAACTTCGCTCAGATCAACTTCTCTTTTACATTCAATGATGACGAATGGTTTATTAAAAGAAAATACGATTAAAACAAAAACAAAATACCTAACAATGAGAAAGACTGCAAGAATAATGATGCTTTTGCCAATGGGAATACTCTTTTCCTTGATGTCATATAGCCAATGTGAATCCTGGGTAGGTTCACCAAATGAAACCGAAGCCTCAGATGCACATGTTATTTATAGAACCGCCTTCAAAGCAAAAGATTATAAAGGAGCTTTCGAAAGCTGGGAAAAGGCTTACACACTTGCTCCGGCTGCAGATGGAAAAAGATCAAGTCACTATCTGGATGGCATTGAAATCTATAAAAGCTTTTTGAAAGAAGAGTCTGATGATGCCAAAAAAGCCGAATACAAAGAAAAAATAATCAAACTTTACGACGAAGCCATCCAATGCTACGAATCAGGGGCCATAAGCTTAAAATGTGGTACGGATGAATGTCTACAAGAAAAAGTAGGTCAGATTCTAGGACGTAAGGGATACGATATGTATTACTTCGTCAACAGCAAATACAGTGCGAATTTAAAAGCTCTGGAAGATGGAGTTGCCAAAACAGGAGCAAAATCAGAATATTCCGTAATGATGCCTTATGCGGCAATTGCAGTGAGTCAGTTTAAAAGTGGAAAAATCGATGCTGAAAAAGCACGCTCGATTCACGCCATTATTCAAGAAATTGGAGAAACTGGGAAATCTGATGAACGTCTTGGATCATATTATGAAGATGCATTAAAAAATGCCAATGCTTCATTCAAAGAAATTGAGAGAGATATTTTTGATTGTGATTACTTTAAAGCAAAATGGGAACCTGCGTACCGCCAAGATCCTAGTCCGCAAAAAGCAAAAGACTTTTACAATCAACTAAAACTCGAAGGTTGTGAAGATGCTGATCCATTGATGACAGAATTGAAAAAAGCCTACGAATCTTGGGCTTCAGGAGTAAATGCTCAAAGAAAAGCTGAATACGAAGCGAATAACCCAAGTATACTTGCAAACAAAGCTTATAAAGCAGGTAACTATGATGAAGCGGTTAGTAAATATCGTGAGGCATTAAATGGCGAAACAGATGTCAACAAAAAAGCTGGGTACCATAATTCGATAGCTTCTATCCTTTTCAGAAAAATGGAGAAATTTGGAGAAGCCAGAAAAGAAGCACGAAAAGCCTTAGAATTGAGACCAGGTTGGGGAAAACCATTGATGATGATAGGAGACATGTATGCAACCGGTGCAAGAAAATGTGGTGATTCTTGGAACCAAAGATTAGCTGTACTCGCTGCAATTGATAAATATAAACAAGCTAAAAATGATGCAGAATTTGCATCAGAAGCTAGTTCTAAAATTGCCAAATACAGAAGCTCATTGCCAGAAAAAGCCGAAGGACACATGAGAGGAGTGAAGCCAGGTGCTACCGAAACAGTAGGATGTTGGATAGGAGAAAGAGTTACAGTTAGATTTAAATAAATAACTAATTAAGAATAAGATTTTATGAAAACCTCGACCGCCAACGTCGGGGTTTTTTTCATCTATACTGTACCCATTCATACGAGGGATGGAGTCTAAACAAAACACAAAATGCTATTTTTGAAAACCTAATTCTTTGATGATGAAGTTGCTAAATATATTAATACTCTTTTTGTTCGCTTGTTTATCATGCACTCCTAAAGTCATGGAAGAAGTAGTGGAAGAACCTGTAAAAGAAATTGAAATTCCATCAGAACCAGAAAATCCATGTGTTACTTTTTCTCGCCTAAATGCATCTGAAAGAGATCAAGCTGAAACAGCATATGTTCTTTATAAAGACTTTTATGATGCAAAGGAATTTGACAGAGCCTTACCCTTGTGGATTAAAGCATACCAACTAGCACCAGCGGCAAATGGTCGAGTAAAATATCAATTTGATCATGGCGTAACAATGTACACTGAATTGTATAAGAGTACAACAGACGCCTCTACGAAAAAAGCATACCTCGACACCATTTTTATGATCTATGATAAAAGAGTTGAATGTTTCGGAGATCCCGCATACATAAGCGGTCGAAAAGCATATGATATGTATTATAACTTTTACAACGAATTTACAGATCTAGAAAAATTTGAAAACTTTAAAGCGGCCTTAGACGGTAAAGGAGAAAAAGCAGACTATTTCATTATCAATCCAATGACCAAACTGCTCTATGATAATTATCAGTCTGGTGCGATAAGTAAGGAGGAGACTAAAATTTATGCAGTAAAACTGCTCAATGCAATAAACTATGGAACTAAAAACTGTGATAAAGATTGTGAAGCTTGGGAAGTAGTAAATAGCTATGCTCCGGCGAGATTGGAAGCCTTCGAAGCTGAGAAAAACTTTTACGATTGTGATTATTATACTGACAAATACTATTCTTCTTTCGAAGCTTCACAAAGTGATTGTGAAAATATTCTGTTCGTTTCCAGAAGGATGATTAGAGGTGGATGTGACCAAAATGGAGAAAAATTGATGGCTTTAAAGAATGCGTACAAAACCAATTGCTATACTCCTCCCCCACCTCCAGGTCCATGTGCAACTGCCAACAAACTCTATAATGAAGGAAAATATAAAGAAGCGATTGCAAAATTTGAAGAATGCCTCGCAAATGGTGACAACGAAAAAAAGGCCAAATACAAATTGTTGATCGCCAAAATATATTATCGCGATCTAAAGAGTTTTTCAAAATCAAGAAAGTACGCGCTCGAGGCTGCATCTTTAAAAGCCAATTGGGGTGAACCTTATATGTTAATAGGTAAACTATACGCTTCTAGCGGTCCATTATGCGGACCAGGTACAGGATGGGATAGTCAGATAGTGACTTGGCCAGCCATTGACAAATGGAAGTATGCCAAAAAAATAGATAGCAGTGCTGCTGCCGAAGCAAATAAGCTAATTAATCAGTATACACAGTACATGCCTAAAAAAGAAGATGTATTTATTCGAAGCTTAAAGGCTGGCCAAAGCTACAAAGTGGGATGTTGGATTCAAGAAACTACAAAAATTAGAACAGCTGATTAATCCTCGGATTTAATCATTGTCTTAGGTAAATTATTAATTTAGTACCAAACAATGATCATGGATTTCCGCACAGAATGGAGTAGTTGGGTTCTTTTTTTCTTAATGATGATAATCGCCTATGTTATCAATCCCTGGAGTACTGATGGAAATGCACTAATGTTTATATCGCAGGTTGTAGGATTGCCCTTAGCAACTATCGCAATTGCATCAATTCCAGTTCTCATAGTTTGCTATTTCTTGAAAGTCATTCCTGATATAGATTACAGTATTCGGTTGGCCTTTTTGTACATGCTGTTTTTATTGATCAAACATTTGATGGCTTAAGGAAACCAATTTTAATTTCTGCTAGTTCTAGTAGAGAAAGCAATATAAAAAACAAAATTATGCTCGGTAGAAGACAAGCTCAAGGAAGATATTACGGTGGAACTGGAGATCCATATAGTCGTAGAGGACGTGGCATGGGAACAAGCCGATTTAAACTTTTTTTGATCCTCGGTCTTGGAATGGCGGCCTTTCAAGCTTTTAAATATTACACCAATACCCAGCTAAATCCTGTCACTGGTGAACAACAAAGAGTGCAATGGTCAACCGAAGAAGAAATACAATTGGGTCTACAATCTGCTCCTCAAATGGCTCAACAACATGGAGGATTGCATCCCGATCAAAGAGCACAAGATTTATTAGATGAGGTCGGAAGAAGATTGGCCAATACTCCTACGGCCAGAAAATCAAAATACCCTTATGAGTTTCACTTATTGGCAGATGATAAGGCAGTCAATGCTTTCGCTCTACCAGGTGGACAAACATTTATTACAGCTGCTTTATTCGCACGATTAAACAATGAAGACCAATTAGCAGGTGTAATGGGTCACGAATTAGGGCATGTCATAGAAAGACATGGTGCAGAGAGAATGGCTAAATCGGGATTTATCCAAGGTCTAGTTCAAAGTGTTATGATTGGTGCTGGGGGTGATTATAGTATGGCACAAATCGCTAATGTCGTGGGCCAATACGCCAGTATGAAACATGGACGAGAGCAAGAATTGGAATCTGATGACTGGGGGGTCAGGTTAATGCTAGAAGCTGGCTATAATCCTGAAGAGTTAATTACAGTCATGGATATCTTAGAAGAAGCGAGTGGAGGTTCACGAGTCCCAGAGTTTCAAAGTACACACCCAAATCCAGGAAATCGTAGAGAAACGATCAAAAAAGCTATCGAGAAATACGAACAAATGGGAATCGGTAAATAGGCCTAAGCGCAAAATTGGCTCTTCCTTTATCGACTCTTTATACCTGTTGGTAATAAAATTATGCTAGATGGACGATTTGATGATACTTTAAATCACTTACCAACGTATTATTATAGTACATTAAAAATTTAACCATGAAAAATCACCTTTTCGCTTTTCTCATTCTTTTCATGTTTCAATATGGAAATACGCAAAGTATAGATCTAGATGAATTCGATCGTATCAGCGCAGCAGCAGGTCATAAAGTTTCATTGATCTCTTCAAATTCTAATTATGCAGAAATTGAAATGATAAAAGGAGATATCGATGACTTAGTAATCGAAGTAAAAAATAATACCCTTAAAATAAAGTCCAAAAAGAATGGTTGGTTTGGAAACAAAACCAAAGCTGAAGTAAAAGTTTACTTTGCTCAAAATTTGACCGACATCAATGTTTCTTCAGGAGCTTCAATGACTTCAGATTCAGAAATAAAATCAAATGATTTAGACGTTGATGTTTCTTCTGGTGCAACATGTAAATTGCCTGTTAACGCAGATGTTTTGGATATCGATGTTTCTTCCGGTGCAAGATTGACATTAATGGGTAGAGCGGACTCTCAAAAAGTAGATGTTTCTTCTGGTGCCAAATATGCTGCTTCTCAACTAATCACAGATACCTGTAATGTGGATGCTTCTTCTGGTGCCAAAGCCGAAGTACATTGTACAAAAAAGATTAAAGGAGATGCTTCTTCTGGTGCCAAAGTAGTTTATCACGGTGACCCTGCCGAAACAAATATTGATGCCGGAAAATATTCCGGAGGTAGTGTTGTAGCTAAATAATTCAACTTAGCTAAAAGCATTTGAAAATTATTTTCTTAATTTTCGGGCTGAAAAGATTTTAAAACCACTACTATGAAATTTGTAAATTTTCTCTTTTGTCTATTGCTTTCTTCTTCCCTATTTGCAGTTGACACAGATGATAAAAAAAGTATATCATCTATGTTTGAAGAAGGTCAAGAAACAATTGATATTGAATTAAGTCAATTAAACGAAATAAATGATATCCTTTTAAATAAATCAATGTCTTTTGATGTACTAAAAGAAAATCATTCAGCCTTAGTTGGAGAAGCCAATCTTAGTCCTGCGATTTCGGACGGTATTTTTGACAATCATCCTGACTCACCGCTTGGTGTTCCTGCTTTTTGGTGGGGCTTTTGCTTAGGTTTAATTGGGATGCTGGTTGTTTATATTTCAATGGATGAAGGTTCAGATCGTAAGGATCAAGTTCAAAATGCATTGTATGGATGTCTTATTTCAGGGCTCATAGCCTTGGTCCTTAACTTAACTGTCTTCTCTTTTATTTTTTAGAAAAATATAGTTCAAACCTTCTCTTCACGAGCAGGTTTTTTTAATTCTTTTTAACTTATTTTCTCTCTTTACGTCCATTATTAAAGATCTTTCTATTGACGCGATTCAGCCCAAAGATTATTCCTTGCTTTATATTAACGCTCTTTTTGTCGACACTTGGTCTTGGTCAAAAGTACAGTCAGTTCGAAGCCGACTTTTCGATCTTAGAAAAAAACACGCTTAAGGATAGCTCCTATTTAGTCATGGGTAAAGTATTTTATGATCTAAATAAAGATCGTTCTGAATACAAAATAAATTTTCCAGAAACAAAAACATGGATTTTCAAGGATAGTATCATGACTGTTTTGGATAAAAATGGAAATCAATTAAAATCGGACACACTAGAACAGATCAACGAACTGTCCATTTTTAAACAAATCTTGTCAAATAATATGCAAGATTTCGGATTGTTAAAAGCGGGATTTAAATTAAGAGATTCGGAAAAATTAGAACAAGGAGTATATTTAAAATTTCAAGCTCCCGACCAAATTGAATTTATAGAAGAAGTAATATTAAAAAAAGAGAATAGACTCTTGACTGGATTAATATTCGTAGATACCGAAGGAAAGCAATTTAGCAAAATATACTATCAAGACTATGTCAGATTAAAAAATCTTGACATACCTACCAAAATCAAAACACATCTTACAGGACAAGAAGAGGAAATTTTTAAAGAATTACAGTTTAGAAACCTTTCTATTCATTAGTTCTATCTTCATGTCATGATTCGCGCTTTCATCATTTTCGTATTGTTTTTGACTTACAGCACCCTTGCTGCACAAGCTGAAAGTGATTTTCAATTTTTTCTGGATGTCGATAGGCCAATATTGAATGAAGTAAAAAAAGAAATTTCACAAGATCAAAACGAATTAGAACTTTCACTTTCAATACTTTTTGGAGTCTATCAGAATTTTATTTCCAGTCAAGATGGATCTACTTGTAGTTTTTATCCCTCGTGCTCCAAATATTGTCAACATGCGATCCGGCATAATGGCCTTATTTTGGGTGGGATTCAAGGATTGGATCGTTTAGTAAGATGCAATGGATTATCTCCAAATAAGTACGAATTAGATTTAAAAAGGAGAAAGTTAATCGATCATGTTAAATAAATTTTCCTTCTTAATTTATTTCTTGCTTTTACCTTCTTTGACTTTCAGTCAAGAAACTCATCAAATCGTTAAAGAAGACGACTTCGCACAGTTTCTGGTAAATTCTCAATTATATGAATTTGCAGCGGAAGAATACGAACGCTTACTTTTTTTAAACCCATCCCAAGAAAAATATCTCACTCAACTTGTCAAGTGTTATCAAAAAAGTGGGCAAGCTCATTTACTAAGTATAAGATTAAATAGTATCGATAAGCCAAATAAAGAAAAAGTTTTAAACAGGATAAATCTCATGCTAATTTCGAATCAAGAAGATAAAGTAATGGAATTCGGTAAAAAGCATAGACATTTTTTTTCAACAAATGAATTTGAAGAAATCAAATTTCGGAGTGCTTTAAGTCGAAAATCATGGATAGAGGCTAATGAAATTTACAAGGAACAAAATTTTACAAAGGATTACTCTAAAACCATAAAATCTATTCAAAACCCGAGATATAAAAACCCAAATCTCGCTGCGATCATGTCAGCCGTTGTTCCGAGCTCTGGAAGAATGTATGCAAAAGATTTTAAAGACGGATTATTAAGTCTTCTATTTATAGGTACTTCAGGTTTTCAATCTTATCGGCGATTTAAAAAAAGTGGCATTGAGTCAGCTGGTGGATGGATATACGGAGGGATCGCTCTTGGATTTTATGTAAGCAATATCTATGGCTCCTTTCAAGCTGCGAAGTTTTATAACAAAAAAATTGATGATCGTTTATATGAGATGGTTTATCCTGATATCGTTACTGATCAATAGTTTTTCTATCTGGTCGCAAGAAGAACAAATCGAAGTAAGTTTCGCATTCGCGAATGCGTTAGCATCCAATGGTAACCATCATGCAGCCACGAAACACTATTTGAAAGCGTTCTATTTGGATAGATCAAATGAACATCCTCAGACAGCTTATAAGGTTTCGCAAGGTTTTGAAAAATTAGGTGATCTTCCGAATACTCTGAAATATTTAGATGCTTATCTAAAATATGAGCAACTCAATGAGGAACAAAGAATCTCTGGTTCATACAAAAAGGTTCGATTGCTATTAAGTCATAAAATGTATGAAGAAGCACAGGTCGAAATGTACCAAATAAGTGCATTACCAGGCCAATTAGACACAGATCGATACTACTTTTACCAAAGTATTATCGCAATCTATTTAAGCAATTACAAGAATTTTGTTGAAGCGATACACGGATTGAGTTATTTTGAAGAACTCTATCATCCAGAATTATCTGATATCGTCAATGATTTCCAAAAAAATATTAATACCAATCATCAAAAATCACGCTTTTTAAGTGCTATTCTTCCAGGATTAGGCCAAAGCTTAAACAATGACCTAAAAGATGGTGTAAACTCTTTAGTGATCAACTTAGGGACTTTAATAATCTTTATTAATACCGCCCAAACATTGGGCTTTAGAGATGCTGTCTTGAGCGTAGGACCTTGGTTTGGCAGATATTATTTGGGAGGCACCAAAAACGCGATTAAAGCAAGCAAAATCAACCAACAAAAGAATAAAGACAAATTGATAAAACGATTTGCCGAGCTTTGTCAAAATGCACAGCATAAATAAATCCATAAAAAAAGGGATACAACAAGTTGCATCCCTTTTTTTAATCTGATTCTAATTTATTTAGAATGCATATCCAATTTGAACTTGGAAAGCAGGTGTAACACCTGAGAAATCATCATCAACACCATCTCCAAATCCTAATCTGTATCTTGCCCCAATACCAAGGTCAACTACAAATCCACCACCAGCGATCCACTGCCAACCTACATTAGCACCTAATCCGATATTGGTAAAGTTATCTACGACATCTCCACTGTTGAAACCAACACTAACACTAGGAGCAAAATACCCCCCTTTGATGGCCTCTTTAAAGTAAAATCTGTACTGACCTGACAAGCCAATACCCGTATAATCCACATCATTCAAGCTATAGCTGGTAAATCTACCACCAACAACAAATGATGTCTTGTCCTTTAATCTTTTTTCAAAAGTTGCATTATAAGATCCTAGCAAAAATCCTAGAGGTCCTATTTTAACGGCTTTGTCATAACCATCACTGCTTGAAGAACTTCTTTGAGCAGTAGCATCGTTTGCACAAAAAAGGAACAACAAACTCATCAATCCAATAGTAGTAAGTAATTTTTTCATTATATAAATTTAAAGAGTTACTAAATTATTCAAGAACTAATATATATAAATTTTGATAATGAATATAGCTTCTGAGGAGAAGAATAAAAAGCTAAGAATTACTAATATTTCGATATCGATTGTGCCAATTCAGAAAGGATGGATTTTGTTACCGAAATAACCTTAAACAAGTGAGAAAATTTTTAGTTAAACAGCAAAACTTTCGCCGCATCCACAGGTTCTTGCAGCATTAGGATTATTAAAATAAAATCCTTTGCCATTTAAGCCTCCTGAAAATTCTAATGTGGTGTTACACAAATAGAGAAAACTCTTTAAGTCAGTAACTACTTTGACTCCGTTGTCTTCGAAAACTTGATCATTTTCTTGAGACTCATTATCAAAATCCATAGAATAACTCAGGCCGGAACAACCTCCACTTGTGACCGAAACACGAACAAAATAATCTTCAGAAAGATTTTCTTCTTTCATCAGTTCTGAAACTTTTACTTTGGCGCTATCTGCTACGAACAACATAATTATTTCTCGATTCCGTTTTTTTCTTTGTAATCAGCGATAGCTGATTTAATTGCATCTTCTGCCAAAACTGAACAATGTATTTTCACTGGAGGGAGAGCCAATTCTTCAACGATAGCCATATTATCTATTTCTACAGCCTCATTGATTGTTTTACCTTTCAACCATTCTGTCGCTAAAGAAGAGGAGGCAATGGCTGAACCACAACCAAATGTTTTGAACTTTGCATCTTTTATAAGACCAGATTCATCGTCCACTTCTATCTGCAACCTCATTACATCACCACATTCAGGTGCACCTACCAAACCAGTTCCGACATTGGCTTTAGATTTGTCCAATGTTCCTACATTTTTGGGGTTTTTAAAATGATCTAGTAATTTTTCTGAATAAGCCATTTTGCTTTTTTTTCTTTTTAATAAAACGAATTCTGCTTGTTATAAGTTCAAATTAATGCTCAGCCCACTCTACTGCATCAAGATCTATACCTTCTTTATACATTTCCCAAATTGGACTCAAATCACGCATGTGTATTACTCCTTTAGAAACTGCCTCGATAGCGTAATCAATGTCTTCTTCCTTCGTAAATCTTCCTAGAGAAAACCTAATGGATGAATGGGCCAAATCATCTCCTAGACCCAATGCTTTTAAAACATAGGATGGTTCTAAAGAGGCAGAAGTACAAGCAGATCCCGAAGAAACTGCAATATTTTGATTAAAGGTCATCATCAAACCTTCACCTTCAACATGTTTGAATGAAATATTGGTAACATGAGGCATTCTGTTTTCAGTACTGCCATTTACGTAAACCTCTTCCAAAGCAGATTTTAAACCTTCTTCTAATTTATTTCGAAGTCCCTTCAATCTAATCGCCTCATTTTCCATCTCACTTTTGGCAATTTCTGCA
This sequence comes from Saprospiraceae bacterium, assembly GCA_020631135.1. Taxonomy (GTDB): domain Bacteria; phylum Bacteroidota; class Bacteroidia; order Chitinophagales; family Saprospiraceae; genus JAHDHU01. The sequence goes on from JAHDHU010000009.1 coordinate 56,296, forward strand.
GCCTTACCGAAGCCTACGATACCTGGGACATTTAATGTACCCGATCTCATTCCTCTTTCATGGCCTCCGCCATCAACTTGCGCCGTTACTTTTACCCGAGGATTTTTTCTATTAACAAACAAAGCTCCTACACCTTTAGGACCATACATCTTGTGCGAAGTAAATGCCATCAAGTGAATCCCTGTTTCTTTCGGATTTACGGGAATTTTTCCAACAGCCTGTGTAGCGTCACTCATCAACAACACACCATGCTTTTCACAGATTTGGCCAATTTCTTTCATTGGCTGGATCACTCCCGTTTCATTGTTTGCCCACATGATAGAAACCAAAATGGTTTTATCGGTGATTGCAGCTTCTAATTCATTTAAATCAATCAATCCTTTATCATTAACCTCCAAATAGGTAACTTCTCCACCTTGCTTTTCTATCTTCTTACATGTATCTAAAACAGCTTTATGCTCTGTGGTAGCGGTAATGATATGATTGCCTTTTCTAGCATACATTTCGAAAACACCTTTGATTCCGAGGTTATCCGCTTCAGTAGCACCTGAAGTGAATATTATCTCTTTTGCATCAGCTCCAATTAAATTGGCAATTTGCTCCCTTGCATAATCCACAGCTTCCTCGGCTTTCCATCCGAAAGGGTGATTTCGACTGGCTGCATTTCCAGGAAATTGGTGAAAGAATGGCAACATAGCCTCCACAACACGTGGGTCAGTGGGTGTAGTTGAATTATTATCTAAATAAATCAGGGGGTTCTTATTCATTTTCTCTATTGCTGATTGCAAATTTAATCTGCAAAGATAACGCTATTGCACCTAAAATGTTCAGTTAAATCGGATTATTGATACCCAAAAGGCTTTAAAAAATGAAGCATCAATAATCTATTGAAAGGAGGTCTCGAGTTAGCCGAATGTACGAGCTGTTACTTGACGATTTCAGCATCAATGAGCATGTAGTTCATATGGTCAAGGTTATCTCGATTTAACTTGAGTTTACCTTTAAAGGTCATCTTACCTTGAATATTTAATTCGCGGTTTTTGATCTTTCTATTTGGCAGAATATCTATTACGGTTTCTGGACCTGCCATGCCACAGAAAAAGCAAGTACTTTCAGGGTACTTCGAAAGCACCAATAATTCGTGATCATCTCCTACTTCCAAAGGAATAATGTATCCTGTCACAATTACTTCTTTTCCCGAAAGGGCTTTAACCTGATCGTTAAAAATCGGGTATGGCACATCAAATCCGTACTCTTCATTGTATTCCTCCTCAAATTCCATCTGTGACATTATCTTCCAACTGAGATTGGTTTGTCCAAAGATGGATGACACATTCGTGAAAGCTATGAAGAGAAAAATGTATTTTATCAAAATTGAATTTTTGTGCAAATTTAAGAAGATAGTGTTAACAGAATAGACGGATTTAGAGAGTTGCTTAATACATTTATTAAACGGGTTTAATGTCCATTCTGTAACACCATCCAGTTAAAATTAATCTGGACATGGCTTTATTTCTGGGTACAAGTTCAGGCCAAAACCGAATTTGCAGTTTATTAACTCTTTTTTGGTCTTGAAAAACCACATTTAAAAACATTAAGAAATATCTTACTTATTATCAGAGAATTATATATAGTAGGATATCATTATTTAACTTTAATTAAGAATTTTAAGAAAGGTTAATCTTGTCACAAAAGAAAAATACTTCGTCCGGAATCAATCCAAATTGGACACCAGACCTGATTTCTAATCGGGCCTCGGATATCTCCTATTTTGTGGAGGGTATAAAAAATGGTGATCGAGCTATATTGGCGGAAGCCATAACCAAAATTGAAAGTTCCACCACACCAATCGAGTTTACCCTTAATTTATTGAAACTTATTTCAATAAATGACTCAAAGTCTGGAAGTATTCGAATCGGAATATCTGGTAGTCCAGGTGTTGGTAAAAGTACTTTTATCAATAGCTTAGGCGCTTATTTAGTCGATCAACAATTTAAGGTTGCTGTGTTGGCAGTGGATCCTTCGAGTGAATTAAGTAAGGGATCAATTCTGGGAGATAAAACGAGGATGCAAGATTTATCCTTACATCCCGATGCTTTTGTTCGGCCTACCCCATCCAATAATACACTTGGTGGTGTTGCTCAGCTCACGAAAGAATCCATCGATCTTTGTGAAGCTGCTGGTTACGAAATAATACTAATAGAAACAGTTGGTGTAGGTCAGTCAGAAACACAGCTGAAGGATTTGGTAGATATATTTTGTTTATTGCTTTTACCTGGTGCAGGAGACGAACTTCAAGGAATTAAAAAAGGAATTGTCGAAATAAGTGATTTATTCGTTATCAATAAAGCCGACGCAGAAAGGGTCAATTTGGCTAATCAAAGCAAAAAGTATTATCAAAATGCACTTCATTTGCAAAAAGAAAATCAAAGTGAGTGGACTAAAAAAGTGTTGATTTGTTCTGCATTAAATAAAGAAGGCTTTGAAGATTTTTGGGAAATGGTCCAGGGATTTATAGAAATTTCTAAAAAAGAAGGGACTTTTGAGCGAAGAAGAAAGTCCCAAAAAGAGATTTGGAAACAATCCATACAAAGCAAAATAATGTATGATGGCATTCGCCGAATGGCGCAATTAAAAAAAATCGATCAAGCCGAACAAGATTCGATTTTTGATTCGTTATTGAACTTTAAAAGCTCTTTTGACTCCATGATAAAGAAACTGAATCATTAATGCTCTTTAAGCTAGCTATTACAAAGTATTTAAACTGGCATGTCGGATCACTCGCTGTAATCCTTTGTTTTGTCTGTATTTCCGATGCACTTTACAGTCAGGTCGACTCCACCTTCAAAGAAAGCTTTCAATCGCCAGTAAATTACAAAATCAGACTTTCGGGCTCTTTTGGAGAACTGCGAAAAAATCATTTTCATACAGGGATAGACATAAAAGGAAAAAACAGTACCGCTGGAGATAGTCTATTTTCAGTACTTTCTGGGCATGTCTCTCGAATCAGGGTACAATCCGGAAGCTACGGCAAATGTCTCTATGTAGATCATCCCAATGGAATGACAAGTGTCTATGCTCACTTGGACGAATTTAGTCCTGAAATTGAGCGACTGATTACTAAAAAGCAAACAGAGCTCCAGTCTTTCGAAGTAGATTATTATCCAAATGCAGAAAAGATAAAATTGGATCGAGGTGAATTTATAGGCTATCTAGGAAATACAGGAAGATCTTATGGGCCGCATCTTCATTTCGAACTAAGAGATACAGAAACCGAATTGGCCATAAATCCATTGTATTTCGATTTTGGAATTACGGATAGAAAAGCGCCATTTATCAGCCAATTTATTATACATGAATTAGATAGCAACTTTCAAATTATCAATAAACAATTGGTTGGTCCAAATAAGACAGTTGTCAAGTGTGCAAATGAATCAGTAGGTATCGGTTTTAAAGGTTTTGATCAAATGGATGGCTCTTGTAATTACAATGGGATTGCAAATATCAAACTCTACATCGATAACAAATTGAGCTATGAAGCTTTGTTTGATACATTGAGTTTTGACGAATTCAGATTTATAAATGCCTCAATAGATTATGAAGAAAAATTTATAAACAACAGCACTTTTTACTTGTGTTATAAACAACCCAACAATCAACTATCTAATATAAAAAAGATCAGAAACAGTGGACTTGTTACGTTAAAAGATACTTCCAATATAAAAATTGTTGTTAAAGATCTTGCTGGAAATAGAGCTGTAAAAGAACTAAATCTGATTAGAATAAATAAAGGGCCTCAAACCAAAAAGAAGTCAAAAAAATCATTGGTAGACATTAAAAAAAGATCTGGTAAGGCTTCGATATTTATTCCAACCAAAGCACTTTATACAGCTCAAGATATTTTCTTTAATTATGATTCTACTGCGATGGAATTTAGAATCGGGAAGAGTCAAATCCCTTGTCACGCATACTACGACTTAAAAGTGGCCTCATTCCCAAAGGACAGGGCTTATAATTTATATCATGTCAACAATAAAAATCAATTAATCAACCTAGGAGGTTATGTCGAAAGAGACACATTTAAATGTAGGCTAAATCGATTTGGAAAGTTTGTAATCAAAAAAGACATTACAAAACCTAAAATAAAATTCCTCAGTCAAGAAGGACAAAATCTCGTTTTTTCTGTTAAAGATGATATCGACGTTGGGGGAAAGGCGGAAGAACTGTTTCTATCTGTTTATCAAAATGGAAAATGGGTGCCCTTTTATTATAAATCTTTGGTTCATCATTTATTCATTGATCTTAAACATCTCAATAAAACAGGGAATTTGTTAATCTCCGCGACAGATCGAAGTGGAAACCAAACTATTTTTAATTACTCTATCTAAACTAACAACCTTTAGTTAGTTTCTTTGTTTAAGATATCATAGTTAACAAAAGCAAAGCCACAATGTCCTGTACGCACCTAAAAATTGGAGATAAAGCGCCGTCTTTTAACGGTTTAAATCAAGATGGAGAATCGATTAGTCTAGATGATTACAAAGGGAAGAAATTGATTTTATTCTTCTATCCTAAAGACGATACACCCGGTTGTACGAAAGAAGCCTGCAACTTAAGAGATAACTTTCGGTATTTTAAAAAAATTGGATTTTCAATCTTAGGTGTCAGTCCAGATAACGTTAAGAAGCACAGAAAATTTACCGACAAATATGAATTTCAATATCCCTTATTAGCGGATGTAGAAAAAGAGACCATCAATGCATATGGCGTTTGGGGACCAAAGAAGTTTATGGGAAGAGAAATTGTTGGTGTACATAGAACTACTTTTTTAATAGATGAAGAAGGTAAAATTTCACACATTATCAAGAAAGTAAAAACTAAAGAACACTCAAACCAAATTAAACAAGAACTTGAGTCACCTGCTATAAGCTAAAGAATATACTTATCATAGAAATGGCTATCGTCAAATCATAGCTACCTGCCTCAATATAATCTTCGATAATCCAATCTCTCGGATTACCATCATCGTATTTATAGATATGAAATTCTTCATCTTCGGATTTATCTATGGTCCAATGTGATTTTACATTTTTACCGTCTGCGGTTAGCCGATAAGTTTTTCCATTTTGGCTAATGTCCCAAATAGAAAAATCATTCTTCCAAACACTTTTCATTTCGATTCTATTCCCACCAGAATAAGAAATTAGCTCCCAAGCATTACTATCACCACTCCAAATTTGTTTTATTCTGCCAGAAACATCTTGACCTAAATCGTAATCCCAATAGATTAACTGATCTCTGGTACCAAGAGAAATCCTTCCTTCTAAATCCTTGTCTGTGGTATAAATGATCCAATCCTCAAAAGTGTCATCCCATTGTGTACTAATTTGGGTAATAACTTGAGCCATAGAGATTTGACTCAAAAAAAAGAAAATGATCAAATATTTAAAACGGTAAGTCATCAAATTGTTCTTCTCCATCAGAAGACGATTCTTGACTAGGCATGTTACTTTGATCTGGAAAATTCGAAGCAGGATTTTCTGTAGCTGCTTCTTGGGCAGTTTGCTTTTCTACTTTCCAGGCATTTAAGTTGGTAAAATATTTTTCATTCCACTCTCTTCCTCTTAAGTCAAAATATACCTTGATTTGATCTCCTTCTTCATAAGAATCAATTATTTGACATCGATCTTGAGTTAGTTGAAACTTTACAAATTGTGGATATTGACCTTCCGTTTTAATGACAAATTCTCGTGCTTGGAAAGTTTCTGTTTTGCTTTCAGTATCAAATTTCTTGTGGAGATTCCCTTCTACTTCGAATGACATAATTTTTTATATATGATTTTTGCAAATGTAATGATTGCCTCCTTCGCTTCAAAGAAAATACGTCTTTACTATAATTAAAAGAGGCTGCCACGATGAATGACAACCTCTTGAATTTTCTAACCGAATTGTTTCTATTTATTCAATCACAATCAT
>JAHDHU010000010.1:0-27542 GCA_020631135.1 Saprospiraceae bacterium
GTGGGGGTGGTGGGGGGGGGGGGTGGGGGGGGGGGGTGGGGGGTAGTAGGTAGTAGGTAGTAGGTAGTAATTGGATGAAAAGGAAATCCCATTCGCCGAATGGCAAATGGGATTTGTATTTATTGATAAGTTATTTCTTATTTATCTCCGCCCATTGGTATGTTAAGCATTGGGTCAGATTTACGTGAAAGATTTAATCGAACAGTAATATCATGAGAGCCATTATTGTATTGCTGGAATTCATGTGAGGATACATTATAAGAATAATATAAATTTAAATTTCTTATGGCAGTTCCTATTAAAAATCCTAAACGCTTTTCGGCACCAACTTGATAAGTAAACCCACCAGTTAATTTATTATCCAAGAAATTAGCTTTAAGATTTAAATCAACATGAGTTGGTACAAACATTAATTTCTTTATGATTATGGAAGGTTCAATCGACACATCACTGTCCGTCAACTGATGTAAGTATCCTAAATGTAGGATCAATCCTAATTCTCTTCCATCACTTCCTCCACTATTATTATCATCAAGTTTAGAACTGATCAAGGCAGGAAGAGTCAATCCATATTTGAATTTATTTTGGTATTCTCCATAGACACCGAAAGAAACATCAAAAAAACCACTACCGCCTAAGCGGTCCAAAATCAATTGGTCTGTTAGGTTAACAAGCTCCTGACCAACGTTGTCAAGTTGATGTTGAATAAATTCTGTTGAAATACCAATACCAAGTTTATTGGTTTGAGACTTAATATTGTAAGAAACAGAAAGTTGACCTTTAGTAGTTTCTAAAGCACCATTGCTATCAGAAAGTAGCAGTGCTCCAAATCCTAAATTATTTCCGACGTCACCATTGTAGCTTAGTGTAAGCGTTTTTGGTGTACCCGGGAATGTGGACCACTTATTTCTGTAATTAAACAATAGTTGCGAATCACCGAATCCTGAGGCACCCGGATTTATCACTACTGGATACAAATACGCTTGAGTATAAGTATATCTCTCATCAAAATATCTTTCTTGTGCCTGAATTCCATTCGCGCATGCGATCAAGAAAAGACAAAGTAATAATATATTCTTTTTAATCATTATTTCGGTTTTTAGAGGTCTCTTAGAATTGTAACATAACCTTTAAATGATCTTATTTGACCATCGTCAAAAGTTACATCCATAATCCAATAATAAGTTCCTTCTCCCAACAACTCTCCGTCCTGAGAAACCCCATTCCAATCGTTGTTATAATTTACTGATTGATGAACCAGTCTACCCCATCGGTCAAATACATTGAGAACATTATCTCTATCACCAGCACAACAGATATCCAAAACATCGTTTACTCCATCCGCCAAACCTGGTGTGATAATGTTACCATAAGAAGTATAACAAGGTAGTTCGTTGCCCATGTCATCTTGACATGGAGTTGGACAGAGTGAAACTACTATTTCCTGAGGAAGCGGCATCATCACACAATTGTTTTCATCGGTCAATGATACAAAATATGAACCTGCAGAAATTCCTACTAAATCCTCTGTATCATCACCTGTATTCCATTCGTAAATGTATGCTCCAACTCCGCCAGTTACAGCTAAATCAATTGAACCATCCTGACTTCCTACACTCGTTTCACAATCAATCGAGACATCTATTTCAATTAGATCAGGTTCTGTAACAACTACTTGCTCTGAATCCGTGTTTCCATCAGCATCTTCAACATTAAGTGTATAAGTACCTGCACATAAATTATCTACAGAAAATTGATCTCCAACTTCCACTCCATCTTCATCAGTCCACGAGATACTGGTAACTGCCGATCCACCGGAAACAGTGGCCACAGCCATACCATCACATTCTCCATTACATGAAACTCCAAAGTCATTGAAAATATCCTCCGTGGTTACTACTATTTCAGTAATGTCAACAGGGTCACCATCAACTGTACATACTATAGTAAACATCCCAGAGGCTGAGCATTCATTATCATCTGTTACTGTAACATTATAATCACCCGCACCGAGATCAGAAATTATTATCTCTGAACCATTTACTGCAATATTACCTGCATTAGGATCAATCGATAACACGTAATCTGGAGTACCTCCTAAAATATTTAGTGTGGCTGAGCCATTATCCATTCCTTCAGTGCAGTTAGTTACCAGTATTGGATCCTCTATTGTCGGAGAATCTAAAAACGGTACATCCATGGAAGGTGTAGTAACCATATTATCTTCGCTATCAGTAATTACATCAGTATAAGTACCAGGAGTCAATCCTGAATAAGTAACCATATTACCAGTGACCACTCCAGTACCACTAGAGTAAGGAGGACAGCCTCCAGAGACCGTAACGACTATTTGACCACTTGCATTATCACAACTTCCTGTAGTGATAAAATCTTGTATTTCTGGGTCACCAACCTCGTCTAAGGTATAGGTTGGTGTATTTATGGATAATCCTGTATCATCTGAAATGGTGAAATCATAATTACCAGGTGCAAGACCAGAATAACATACTTCATTGCCAGTCACAACTCCTCCATCACTAGCCGAATATGGTGGACATCCGCCTGAGATCGTAATGGTAATCTTTGAATCACAACCTGAAACTGGATCACCACTCACCGCGAGATCTTCTACTTCATTGGTAATCATTACATTTTGTGTAGAACTACATCCTTCTGAGTCCGTAACCGTTATTAAGGTGCTTCCCGCAGTTGTAACTGTTAATGGGAGAGGTGGATCTACCATAAAACCCATTTCGCTACCGCCTTCGATATTGCTTATGTCAATATTACCCGGTCCGGCGCAATCTATATTTTTTGTAGAAATATCGAAAGTGATATCATCAGGCTCTACAATCATTGTAGTCGCAGTACACATTTGTCCATTAGCATCTGTCACGGTTACATTATATGTACCTGGCAAGCCTGCAAAAACATTACAGCCAGTTGGATTACTGCCATTATCAAAAGTCCAAGTACAATCTTGGTATGGCATGGCCATCCCTGAAACGGAAATACTACCTGTACCTCCATTACAAGTTGGATTGGTTACATTAAGCATTAGATTGCAAGGTGTATTTACACACTCTGTGGTTAATGTACCATCATTGGTTTCTATTGGTCCGATCCCTACATTGCCATCCGTAAATTCAATTGCTAATGCATCTGTGCCTGGAACTGTACCCACGATATTTATGTCATTTATACCAGAATTGGTCATACAATCCCCTTTGAAGGTGAAACAAATCTCAAAAAGTTCTTCACCATTGGGAATGGTCACTAATGTACTTGTGGTTGGTAACCAGTTTAAGATTAGTACACCCGGATCATTTGAATCCAAATTGAATAAAGGCGAGGTCAATAATAAAGGGTTAAAAGAAGCTACCTCATCAAAGCAAATATTATTTTCATCAAATTGGAGGTTAAATTGGAAACTTCCGACATCTATAAAATTATCTGTAGTAACTGAAATACATTGATCCTGATCTTCTGGAATTTCATCAGATACTACATTTATAGTAATTGGATCTGGAGTCACAACTTCTTGACAAATTTCTACAGAACCACAATCAGTATAATTGGCCAGTGTCACCTGGTTAGAGTCTCCAAATTCTACATCTAGAAATTCTACATCTGCATAAGAACCATTGGCTCCAACAGCATCAAAACAAACTTCTAATAATATTTTACCATCTGTCAATGTAGCAGGATTCATTGTACTGAAGTCAAACCATACCATTCTTAATGTATCTTGACCCATCCCGTTGTTTAAGGGATTAAAGTTGGATGCTCCTAATCCATCTACACCATCACAAATATTTTGTATTCCAGTATAAGTCAATAAACTGGCATCCCAAACCATATTAAACTCTCCACTTTGTATATCTATGAAATTATCAACTGTAACTTCCATACATACATTGTCACCACTCGGGACTAATTCGTCAGAACCGATCAATCCGACACCACTGGTGTCTCCAGATCCACATGAAGGATTTCCGTTGTTTGGACCACAAGGCATATTCATGTCACAGTCAACATTTACTGCAAATCCTGAGGAAACAACTCCAATATCTGTATTGTTGGCATCATCTAAATAAGCTTCAGAAGGAAGCGGGTCATCAGACAAACTGATGCTGGTTGAAGTACAAGGGTCTCCGATAGCATCAAAAATGATGGTAAAAATTCGTGTTCCGTTTGGAGCGGAGTAGGTGTTTCCGTCAATGGCAAACCATGAAAATGTTGCTTGACCAGCATCTACTCCTGGAGCAGCAGGCGTACCAATTGCAGATATATCCACAAATTCGATGGGTGGATTAGACACAAAATTGCTTGCTGAATTATATTGTAAGACGGTTGGATCCCAATTCATTGAAAATTGACAACCGATTAAATCTGTCCAGTTATTGACGGTAACATCAACCGAAACTTGACCACCTGATGTTGCAGTAGGAACACCAACAAAAACTACCTCTAGTTGTGCAAAAGAAATATTGCTACTTAGAAATAGGGCTACGAATAGCGAGACTAATAAACGACGCATATATTTACTATGTTTGGGATATTCAAATACGGAGCAAAATTACAATACTTTAGGCATAAAAGTATATTAGATTAATCACCAATATAATTTATTCTAAATTGAAAAAATTCTCCATTAAATAAACTCTTCCGCAATCTCATTCGCTGCGGCATATCCAAATTTAAATCCCAAACCAAACATTAAGATTTAACATTTGAGTGGGATCAACTCCGATATTGATTTTTATTTGAAAAAGCTAAGTTATAGCTTGTCTCTTGGAAAATCAATGGTCGGTTAATCATAAAAAGTGCCTTCGCCGAATGGCAAAGGCACCCATGATTTTATCTCAGCGATAAATAACTAACTACAAAGAAATCATCTTTCTTGTAGCAGTATGACTTCCAGTGTCAATTCTGTAATAGATAACACCTTTAGCGTTTAAGTCAGCGCTAGAAATGTTTACAGAATTTAAACCGTTTTCATATTCATTTGTCCAAGTGTTAATAACCTTTCCGGTTACATCATACAAGGTCAAAGTGACTGAAGCCCTCTCAGGGAGATTAAAGCTGATAGATGTATTGTCTGAGAAAGGATTTGGTGTATTTTGGAATACAGCAAATTCAGTTTCTAAGTTTGCACCTTCATTTCTCAAAGTAACATCCATTACTTCAAGATTGCTCGTGTAAGCTTCAGTTTTAGTCATTTCTGAACTTAAACTCATTAAGTTCAATTCATTGTAATTCGTTTTTGCTCTAAGAACAAGTGTAAATAGAACTTCTCCTTCAACTGATACTGGCTCAGCTGCATGCCAACTAAGTGCCACTTTACCATCTTTTAATGGATTGACATTAGCTTGTGTAAGCTCAATTGCGCCTGCTTGAATAGATTCGAATACTAAATTCTGATCAAATTCAATTGTTGTTTGAAGTCCTAATATATCTTCAAAGTTGTCAGCAGCAAATTCAATGTATTGTAGATCTTCATTAGCAGAAGAAGTAGCTACTAAGTCAAGGCTTGTGCTTGACCTATTAACTGTTACATCACTTTGAATGTTTGCGACAACAGTGTTGTTAACGTCACCAATCTTAACAGCTACAAAGTCATTGTTAAAATCATTACCCTGAACTTGTCCAAGATCAACAACTTCTGTAAATGGCCATGGGCTGTTTGCGTTGTTAAAGTTTTGACTTGCGTCAACAAATCTCCAACTTAAATTATCTGGTAACTCTGTGTAAATTCCTAAGATTAGTTTTCTCAATTGGATCAAGTCAATTGCAGAAACATCTCCATTGCCATTGATATCTGCTGCAATCACTTTGTATGGTGAATTCAACATTTGGTCTTGAAGTATGTGCTTTTGAATCAATACTAAATCTAAAGTACTAACACCATTCATGTAATCATCATTTCTTTCAGCACTTACCTCGAACTGGTGTCCATTAGCAAATTGATCAAAAGAGTAAGATCCTAACTGAGTTTGTGTGAAATCGTAAGACTCATCAGTCTTATCGTGTAGCATTACTTCTACGTCTTCTACCATCTCATTTTCCTCAGTATAAATACTACCTGCGATTCTTGGATTGTTATCACACGCACCTAAATTATCTTGAATATCAATCTCAACTGTACAGAAGTCTGAATTACCAGCATCATCTGTAAAGTATACTTGTAATAATTGTGTTCCTAAGTGAGAACAATCAAATGTTATGCTTGAACTACCGTTTGCAAAGGTCATTTGCAAACTGTTGTCACAGTTATCTTCACTACCTAAGTCAAAGTCACTTGCCCAAATTTGAACTGTACTTGTACTTTCCATTAAAACAGTAGTTACACTACCTAAGCAGTAAGGAGTTGGTGCTACTGCATCGACAACATTTACTGTTTGTGTTGCAGAACCAGAGTTTCCACATGCATCTTCAACTACCCAAGTCACTGTGTGTGTTCCTTCATTCCATGTGGTTGAGAAACTGTTATTACTACCATTAGAAACAAAACCTCCACCGTTTACACTGTAAGAGTAAGTTAAGTTTCCACAGTTATCATTACCATTGACACTTACACCACCAGTTGCTGAGCAACCTGTTTTAGAAGTGATTTGGATAGTTTGATTTTCAGCAATAGGCTGAGGAGCAGTATTATCATTTACTTTGATAACCTGAACATGTTGCCAAATTCCAGGGCCGTTAGGCATACTGGTATCATATTGACACCAATCTATTACGGTCCAAGTTCTTAAGATTTTGAAACAAGCATCATCTACAAAATTGAACACTTGATCAGTGTATGTATCCGCTACATTACTACAATCTCCGAAAGAGAAGGTAGGCGATCCAGTCATTGAAGGATCTGTACTAGAAGCCATGCAACCATCGTTATCCGTAAAGTCTCCTGGCCATCCGATACTATTACCGTTGAATACAGTTGTGTTATTTACAATGATCGTTTGAGGACATGTTTGAACGATAGGACCAGTCATAGATCCTCTTCGAATAAACCATCTTCTTGTGATTGAGTAATCTCCACAATCTTGTACATTGAATGGATCACTATCATGAGGTCCATCGATAAAGTAATCAGTACAAATAGCTGAAGTAAGTGTCGGTCCAGTAGTCGCTAATGGGTCTTGACCACAAGCTCTATCTTGATTAACTACTGATGTAGGACAGTTAACTACAAGTTGAGTTAAATCTTGTACCCATACTTCAACAGTACATACGTTCCAGTTACCGCTTTCATCAACAACTACTAATTCTACTTCTACATAGTCTCCAATGTCAGAACAACAGAATTTTTCGTACTCGTAGTAGGTTCTACCACCGTAAGTTCCAACTGATGTTAACAAACCAGGAACATTACAAGAACTGCTTGTTCTTCTTACTCCAAAGGTTACTTCGCTACAGAAGTCAAATGAACCATCATCGAAAGATTCTGCTTGAGCTACTGCCCAACCGTTTGGTCCAACGGTAACAACTGTGTGCTCATCACATACAGGGTTTGGTGGAGTATTATCTTCAATTAATACTTCAAAAGAAATGTCTTGAGATTCGTTACATTCGGTAGTAACTACAACTTTTACCCAGTTACATCCGTAAGACAATCCTGTCAAATTAGGTGGATTTGACAATGAAGTATACGTTCCTCCAAATTGTGTAAAGATACCTGGTGAGGTGTTAGGACAATCACAACTATTGATTATACCATCAGCAGGATCACCACTATCTCCATCTTGAGGGAAGCCGTCACCAGAGGTTAAAACATAAACTTCGTAAGTATAACTTGTACCTGAGCATATTCCTAACACTTGAATAAAGTTTGAAGGAATTTGGAAAGAACCTTCACAAGCGTAAGGATCAGAAGAACCTACTAGGTCACATCCCATATTAGATGTCAACGCAAGAGGATCTTGTTCGATCTTAATAATTTGGTTGTGCTTAGCGACTTCGCCAGTACACCAATCCAACACTGTCCATTCTCTTACTACTTTATATTCAGAACCACATAGTTCGATGATAACGTCTGAGTAAGTTGCATTTAACTCACAGTAAGAGGTATTAGGATAAATATTGTAAGGATTTAATCCATCATTAATTTGTGGAACACCCATTCCGTTTAGGTTACCGTTCCATGTAGGATAAACATTACAATGTACATTTTGATTTGCAGGGAAGATCACGTTTAAGTCTCCGTCTGCATTGTAGAGATTAACTCTAGCATAATAGATATTGTAACAACATTCATCTGAAAGGTTACCACTTGCATCTTCTGCTACGTAGCAAATCGTTCTGACAGCACTATTACCTGTACATTCTTGCGTAACAACACCAGCTGCTAAAGCATCAGTACAAGCAGTATTGATAGAACAAACTACCATTTCGTAACTACCTGGAGTTAAAAGTGCATATCCGGTTTGAGAAATTCCATTGGTTGCAGAGTAACCTCCGAAAGCCAATAGATTAGTTGTGTTACACGGATCTGCAGGATTAAAAGTACCTGTAGGATAAATGTTAAAAACATAATCACAAGCTTGTGTTGGTACAAAGCTGTAAGCACCTGGATCAGTTATCGTCATATTGATAACAGTATAACTAAGGTTTACAGACCCTGTAGAAGGTACTGGATTTACAAAGAATCCAGCCAATGCTGCACAATTTGGATCAGCAAAGTTTAATGTTACACCTGGTGTTACCCATCCGAGTCCACCTGGAGTAGCATAGTTTACTTGACCACAAGTTGGTGCCATACAGTCAACGTCTTCAATATCATCTGAAGTCATTGTAACTGTAGCATCGCCACAATTGTCATTTAAATAAAATGCTGACATCTGCCCTGTTGTAAAAGGTGCAACTGTATTGTAACACAATACAATTTGATCGTCAGGGCAATTAAATGAAGGAGGCAATTTGTCTTCGACAGTGATTGTTCCCCAACAAGTATTACCCATTCCATCATGGATAACAGCAGTTAATGTTTCACCGATGTGAGAAGAGTTCACAAATGGACTACTAGAGATAGTGTTTCCAGATGCGTCTTCAATACTTACGCTGTAGCTACAACCTAATGTAGGCGTTCCTTCGAACACCATATCAACAGTTACTTCTACATTACAGTCATTGTCCAAAGAAACTTGAACAGCACCGTTACAGGCCAAATCACATTGACCGAAACTGCTGAACGAGATCAGGAAGAACGCTAACGAGGCAATCGCTGAATTTACCTTTCTTAAAATGTTATTCTCCGTTTTCATGAGATAAAATCGATTTAGTTTAATAATTAAATCGTTCAGAGTCGGAGAGAGAACTTAATTGTTACTAAAAGGCTAGGGGGAAGTTAGCCGTTATTTAAAAAAATTTGTTTTGAATATTATTACAGTCAAAAACTAGACCAATTGATGTTCCATTGCAAATTTTATGAGATTTATGGTGTTTCTGACACCCAGTTTTCTCATAATGTTTTTGCGATGAACGCCAACAGTCTGATCAGAGATATATAGCTCTTTAGCTATTTCTTTGTTGTTTTTTGCTTGAGTGATTAATTCTAGCACTTCATGTTCACGACTGGTTAATTTTTGTTTGATTAAAAAGCGGTCTTCATAAGTCGAAGGTTTTCTGTCAAGTTTTATTCCACCAAAATTATTGGCAGGAGTAATTCTCAGACCTTCTCCTAAAAAAGTATTGCCTTCTAACACCTCTTCTAATCCCGTAAAGAAGTCTTCAAAATCATTGCTCTTAGATAGATAACCATCAGCACCATTTTGAAAAGCCTGCTTTACAAACTTGGTTTGACTGTAGTTACTAAGTACGCAGATTTTTAAATCCTTGTGTTCAGCTCTTAGTTGGGGAAGAAGATTTAATCCATCCTCATCAGGAAGATTAAGTTCAAGTAAAAGAATATCAACTTCATGAATTTGTAAAAGCTCCTTTAAAATTTGAGCGTTATTGGCAACTGCGATAATGTTTAATTTGGGATTATTATGATTTTGTAAAACAGATCTTAAACCTGTTACAAACATTTTTTGGTTATCCGCAATTATAGCATTTATCGTTTCCATACAATTCTTTAGTCAAGTAGACTGATACTAGTTTCTTTTGTGTTTATGAGGTTGGTCGTCCTAGAAAAGCAAATTAGATGCCAAAAACTTAATTGAGTATTGATTGGGCATCAAAAAGTTGAGTCTGATTGGAGGTATTCACTACGAACTGAAATCCTTTCTGTAAAGCAAAACCGCCGTATTGTCCTTTTTTGTTTATCGCAATAAACCCAACCTGACTTGAAGAAATATCATACTTAGATTGGATTCTTTCGACTGCTTTTTTACATGCCTGTTCAGGTGATAATCCATTTCTCATTAATTCGACAACAAGAAAAGAGCCTACGGTTTTCATAACCAATTCTCCCAATCCTGTTGCGGTAGCAGCACCAATTTCGTTATCCACAAACAATCCAGCTCCTATAATTGGTGAATCTCCTACCCTTCCTTTCATTTTAAATGCCAATCCACTTGTACTACACCCTCCTGCTAAATTTCTGTCAGAATCTATTCCAATCATTCCAATCGTGTCGTGACGTTCTGCATTTATCTCAGGTGCATACTTTGATTCCTTCTTCCAATTTTTGAGGGCCTCTTTAGATTCCTCTGTTAACAAATCCATTCTTCTAAATCCTTGCTCGAAAGCAAAAAGTTCTGCCCCTTTCCCACTGAGCATCACATGTGGTGTGTTTTCCATTACCTTTCTTGCTATGGATATAGGATTTTTAAAACCATTTAAAAAAGTCACTGAACCAGCATTGCCTTCAGAATCCATAATACAAGCATCCAAAGTAACAGCTCCATCACGATCAGGCCTACCGCCATAACCAACAGATGTATCATTGGGATCATTTTCAGGTATTTGAATACCGGCCTCAATAGCGTTTAAAAGGGATTTGCTTTTTTGGAGAGTATTCCAAGCAGTTTGATTGGCATTTTGATTATTCCATGTACTTACAATACATGGGTGATTTGATTGTTCTTGTACATCTTGTTTGAGTTGATCAGTGCAAGACGTCAAGCCTAAAGCAACTGAGCCCAATCCCAATTTCTTGAGAAAATCTCTTCTTTTATTCACTTATGAAAATGATTATTTTTTGATAACGCGTAGGATTTTAAATCCTCTATTGGTCTCTAACTTGATGTTATATAAACCTCTGGGCATTTCTGCATTCATTTCTAAAGGAATAAAGTTATTCCCTACAGTTGTAGCCATGGTTTTAGCTGAGATTAAATTTCCACTCGAAGCATATACAGAAATATTTACTGGTTCTGCTAATTCCATGTATAGTTTAATGGTCGAGTTTAAATCCATTGGATTAGGATAAACACTGGCCTCTAAATGCAAGGGAAGCAAGTCAGCACCATTGGGGATTTCTTCATGTGGCATCGCTTCGAATACCTCATCTTGCATCAAGGTAATACTAGTATTACGCATGATGATATCTTGAAGGGTTGTGGTTTTTATTTGATGAATATCATCTGCATCAAAAGCTGGATCATTTTCGAAATAGAAAACATCACCGTCTCTTAAAGCTTGGAATTGTTTTTCCAAAATGGTCATAACCAATTTTCCAACCAGTGCATTTGGTTCGTGATCTTCAGCCAACATACCTACCCAAGGGTCAATTTTGTCAATATCCTCGTATAAATCTTCTAATAATTGTGCTGATTCAGGATCGGAAGTGATACCCGAAAAATCATTGATCAGTGGTAATCCAAAGTTAAATCGAACTGTATTATAATCAGGAAGACCTCTTTCACGTCCTCTATTTATATTTATCGAAGCCAAATCCAAACCAAATTCTACTCCTGGTTCGGGAGAAAACAAGTTATTTCTTAGATCATCAATTAACTTACAATCAAAATCTTGTTGAAGATTAGTCGCCATTCCTTTTAAATATGGCTCGATACCTCCAGCAATGTTAATGAGCGTAGGATTAAAATACGCATCATCCAAACTTACATTACCCGCTGTCATTTCTGAACCATTGTCTTCCATTCTAATAATGGAAGAGTTGATTAGAGTATGTCCCATTCTAAACGCAGCCGCTGAAAATACATTGAAAACATTCGGTTCTACACTTGCGGTATAGCCCGTATAGGGTGCAATTTCGATCCCCTGAGAAGGTAGCCATTCATAATATGCAATGGCTTGAATATATGCACCAACTTTTTTACGTGCTTCTTGATATATTTTATCACTTGACCAGCCAGGATTATCTATAGATATTTCTCGACACAAACGATTATGCTCTCTTACAAAAACCGTATGTAATGCGATGAGTAAAGGATTTTCGTTGGCCCTTACATCACCAGCTACAAAATGTTTATCTATATATACGCCTTGATTATCCATTTCAGGCATGTAGATATTTGGAGCCGGTTTTGGAGCATTAATTTCTCCAGTTGTTGTATTCCAAGGCAATAAATCACCATCAGAAGTTTTTAATTCTCCAATGGTACTATTATGATCTCTCAACCAATCAGCTCGTTCTTCGTCAGATCCGTACACCATTGAGCCATCAATAAATGACGTCACCAAATTTATATATCCTCTAGGATTTGCCGTATCCGTTCCAGTCCCTGGTGCTTCTTCAGAACGATGCATTGCGATTATATCGCCCACCTCATAGAAATTTTCCGGTGCGATTACAGGAATAACAGCGTTTTCAACTTCAGAATCTCCGACCAAAGAAATGTCGTGATCCAAAAATTGACCAAAAGCCCAGACATAATCACTCAGGTTGAGCAAATTGTCGATTCGCTCATCTTGAGCAAACATTTCGTTACTGATAATTCTTGGATTTGGACGATCTTGACCACCAATTTCGCTGATCCCGTCCGCGAAACCAACATCTGTTCTCCTTTCGAGAGGAGCATTGGTTGAACCTAAATTTTCGGGGTGAACACCAGTTCCGTCTATAGAACGGTATTGAGCAGAAATACTCATACAAAACACTAGACCTAGAATAGTCGATATAGTTCTCACCTTTATGTAAGTTCTGTAGTTCACGGTTATTAAGAATAGCGCAGGTTTCCACTCGCACTTTAAGAAGGCAAATATATCATTTTTGTTAGGAGAAAAAACCATAATAGAATACTTTTTACTCGGATTATTAAGAAGGTAAGTATTGCTGATCTAATAAAAGACGTTTATAATGCAACCAAGACATTGTTCAGATGTTTGCGGTTATTGAACGATTAAAACATAAATCATGCCATATTATGATTTTATTTAATATGTAAAGTATTTGATTTAGTTAATTTTAAGTTGCTTTTAGTCTATTTATCTCAAATTGAAAATATTTAAACAACTAATATTAAGTCTATCATTTATCGTATGGACTATCGCATTCGCGAATGCGCAAGAAATCCAGGTTAATTCATGGAAAGAAAAAGTAGTTGTACTGGAGGATTCAATATTTTATTATCAGCTTGATTCTTTAGCTATTTCTTCTGGGTCTTTAAAAGTATTTTCTCCAAAAAAAGGACAAATCCCTCCGTATAGTTTTAAGGATAATGGTCTATTATTTAAAGACTCGATTGGCTTCAAACAAAATGTTGGAGACAGTATTTTGGTAAAATTTCGAGTGTTTCCATTTAGGTATCGATTAAAATTTAATCATTTGGATACTACCCTACTTCAATCAAAAGAAAAAGCCATTTATATCGGATACGATTATTCGGCGGAGCCAATCTCTACAAAACTAATTCAAGAAACTGGGATCGATTATGATGGCAGTTTTTCAAGAGGATTTTCTTTGGGTAACAGTCAAAGCTTATTACTTAACTCTAACTTTAATATGCAAATGTCCGGTGATATAGGGGAAGGTATTCGCATTAAAGCGGCGATATCGGATGACAATATTCCAATACAACCCGAAGGGAATACCAGACTTCTGCAAGAATTTGATAAGGTTTTTATTCAAGTTTCAAAAGATAAATCACATTTAACTGCAGGTGATTACGAATTGAATCGACCTAAAAGCTATTTTATCAATTATTTTAAACAAGTACAAGGTCTATCTGCTTACTATCAAGCGGATAAAGACGAAGGATTGGGATTTAAGTCTCGCACCAGTTTTGCCATTTCAAGGGCTAAATTTAATCGAGTACAATTGGATGTCGTAGAAGCCAACCAAGGCCCTTATAAATTAAGAGGAGCTAATGGTGAAAGGTTTATCATCATAGAAGCTGGTTCTGAAAAAATCTATGAAGATGGAAGACTGTTGGTCCGAGGACAAGATCAAGACTATATCATCAGTTATGATCGGGCAGAAATTATTTTTACTGAAAAAAAGCTAATAACTAAAGACAGCAGAATAATTGCCGAATACGAATATGTAGATCGGTCTTATTTAAGAACAATGTATGCTGCTGAAGCAGAATACAGTTTTAAAAAGTTAGATATAAATTTTAACTATTATAGTCAACAAGACAGCAGAAGTGTCAGTCAAGATGGTGATATCGATAGCTTGGATTTAATGATCCTTACGGAAAGTGGCGATGATTTGACTCGAGCACGAAGAACTGGCATAAGGCTTTTAGAAGGGGATTTTGATGAAACTGCCATCCGATATAAACTTACACAAGATAGCGTATTGATTTACAGCACTGATCTGGACAGCGCTCTTTATATAGCCAGTTTTACGGAAGTCGCATTCGGCGAAGGAGATTACATTATAGATAATGAGATAAGCGCTAATGGGAGAGTTTATAGTTATGTCGGAGCTGGCCTGGGCAGCTACATTGCAGAAATTCAATTGGTTGCACCGCAAAAAAGTCAAATATTGTCTCTCGGAGCCAACTATAGGCCAACAGATAAAACCAATATTGTAACCGAAATATCTTTGAGCGACAATGATCTAAATCGATTTTCTTTGCTGGATAATGAAGACAATCAAGGACTTGCAGCTTATATCAAAATCGACCATCTTTTAAAGCTTGGCAAAAAAGATGCTAATTTGTTAAAACCCTTTTTTACGATTGAACAGACACAAGCGAATTTTAGAGCACTAAATCCATATCGAGCTGTAGAATTTACAAGAGATTGGAATTTAAAATCTCAAAATAGTTTGCATGATGAACAGCTAATTAGTGCAGGATTTAATTTATCTAACAGTAACAAAACCAATTTAACGTATCGATTTAGCGCTTATGATCAAAAGTCCAGTTATGAAGGACAAAAACATGATCTCAATTATAAAATAAATGCTTTAGGCTTTGAGTTTACCAGTCAATCCAGCATGTTAATCAGTCAAGATAGTGTCGAAAAAACCAAGTTTTTTCGCCCTATTTTAGGCGTTTCTCGATTTCTTGGCAAAAAAGATAATCCTTGGAAAATCGGCTATGTATATGAAGCCGAAAGTAATGAAAGGAGAGATCCAAATTCAGATTCATTGGCGACAAACAGCCTAGCATTTAATGTGCATCGATACTTTTTACAAAGTCCAAACTATAAAAAGTTTAAAACATCTCTAGCTTTTGAAAATCGCTTTGATGAAGGCAATAAGGATGATGATTTCACCGCATTCGCGAATGCGAAAGACTTCATCGCAGGTTTAAAATGGGTTCCATCAAAAGATTATTTATTTAACATTGATTTTACTTATCGAGACCTCAGTGTTGTGGACCAAAGTTTAGCAGATCTAAACAATGTAAAACAGAAAAGATCCTATTTAGGTCAGATGGATTATGTGATCAATGCGTTTAATGGCTTTCTAAAATCAACCAGTTCTTATAATATCGGCTCTGGCCAACAAGCCAAGGTAGAATTTGACTACCAAGAGGTACAACCGGGAGAAGGAAACTATGATTGGATCGATGTTAATATGGATGGAATCCAGCAATTGGGAGAGTTTCGTCTTTCTGAGTTTCAAGACACTTCTAGATTTATTCAGGTACCGCTTTTTAACAATGAATTTATTCAAACAAATAATGCTGGTATCAACCAAAGTCTTCGATTAAACGGTAAGAACTTGTTTAAAAAGAAAAAAGCCCAAAAGAAAGGTAAGGAGGAAAACAAACCTAGTCCTGAAGAAAAGAAACCAAACCCAACGAACAGAGTCTCTTCTAAGCCATCCCAAAGACTCAGAAAAAAGAAATTTATAAAGAAATTTGTTTCGGCATTGTCAACTGTGTCGACGGTAAGAATTAATAAAAAAGTCGAATCAGATGATGGCAATTATAACCCACTGGATTTTAGTTTAAGCGATACCACTATCGTTGCTTACAATTCCTTCATAAATAACACTCTATTTATAAATCGCGGGAATCCAAGATGGGATAGTCAAATTGGTCAAAGGCAAACTCAATCTAGAATTGCTCAAATTTCAAGTATCGAAAGTCGTGGTTTAAATGAATTTTTTGCAAGACTGAGACTAGGTTTAAATAAAAGAATTGATTTTATTTTGAACCTAAAACAAGGTTCT
Organism: Saprospiraceae bacterium; assembly: GCA_020631135.1. GTDB lineage: Bacteria > Bacteroidota > Bacteroidia > Chitinophagales > Saprospiraceae > JAHDHU01. Next base: position 16,481 of record JAHDHU010000010.1, read on the forward strand.
AAATTTGGGACATCTGAAGCAGCAAATGCTTCAGCTCAAATTACTGAAAGAAACTTTGACATAGATTTTAGATCTATTAAACCCGAAATAAATTTTCGCCCAAGTGATAAATTTAGAATCATTGGTAAATACGAACGTCAAAAGAAATCTCAGCAGATTCTTTTTGAGGAATCTTTGCAAAGTGACGATTTTACCATTGAACTTACTTGGAGAAATGCCACCAAATCCAACTGGAATAGTGCATTTAGCTTTGTAAATGTGCAATTTGAAGGCGATGATTTAAACTCTTTTGTGGCTTTTGAACTCCTTGAAGGGTTGAAAAATGGCAATAATTATATTTGGAGAACCTCATTTACAAGACGTATATCCAACAATGTGGACTTCATTCTGAATTACGAGGGAAGAAAAACAGGAGATAACCGACCCATTCATACCGCCAGAGCACAGGTAAAGGCTACTTTTTAAATTATTTCGTCCGTTTAAACACAGTAAGAAGCCAACAAATACTCGAAAAGCGTGTTATTTTTACGATTCCAACATTTGATACTTATGAGAATTACAATCAGTTTATTTTTTACCCTTTTATTCTTCTTTTCTTACGGACAAAAATGGAAATACATTGACGACTCTGTCAATAATGATCTACAACAACTGAATCGTGAAGTGATTCCATCACAATATGCCACTTTAAAGCTGGATCTGTCGGATCTAAATAGTCAACTTCTTAATGCACCTGCAGAAAATCAAAGAAGTGGTTATTGATTTGCCTATGCCAGAAGGAAGGTTCGAAAAGTTCGAAATTGTTTATTCACCTATTATGGAAGCTGGATTAGCCGCGAAATATCCGCATATCCGATCTTACAGAGCTTATTCAATGGAAAACCCTAAAAACAGGGCTAGATTCACAGTAGGTGCTAAAGGCTTATCTGCTTCGATTATGACTGACAAAGGTGATGTATATATTGATCCTTATGCCATAGGAGAAACTAACTATTATATATCTTATTACATCAAGCATGATCAAACTGGCTATGAACTTAATTTCAGTTGCGGTACACAGGATGCCATTGGCGAAAGCCATCATGACCAGGAGTTTCTTGATGAACTTCAACTTAGTTTGAAAAGTGGAAGTGAATCAGTTGAACTAAGAAGATATCGGATCGCCATTTCTTGTACAGGAGAATGGGGAGCGGTTCAAGGTTCTGTGGCAAATGCTATTGAAACAATGGCATTAGCGGTTGATCGTGCCAACTTGATTTACGAAAATGAATTGTCTATAATTTATATGTTGGTGGACAACAATGATGAGCTAGTTTTTCTCGATGGTACTGACGATCCCTTTCCTGAAGCTACCAATGCACCTGGATTGATTGGAATGAACACATCTGTTGTAAATAATATAATTGGAGTAAATTCTTATGATATAGGTCACATTTTTACACGTATTTGTACAAATCCAAGTGTTGGTGGTATTGCTTCATTAGGTTCTTTATGTGGACCTATAAAAGCTTCAGGTTGCACATGTTGGTTTGGAAGTACTTCCCCAAACAATGGGATAATTGGAACATTCACCCACGAAATGGGTCATCAAATGAGTGCGAATCACTCATTCAATCATTGTGATGCCGAAAACGAAAATCCACCCACAGGATATGAAGTAGGAAGTGGATCTACGATTATGTCATATTCTGGGGGATGTGGATCATTAAACACTGGTGACAATTTTGACCGTTACCACGTCGGTTCAATCCAAGAAATATATTTGCATACGAGAAATGGAGGCCCTGGTGATTGTGGAGTAAAGGAAGATATAGGAAATCATGCACCAGAAGCTTCGCATGATTATACAGATGGTTTTAATATTCCGATTGACACACCTTTTTATTTGGAAGGTAGCGCTTTTGATTGTGATGGTGATGACATGACTTATTCTTGGGAACAATTTGATACAGGACCTTTATACACTCCAGGAAATCCTATCGCGAATGTTCCTTTATTTGAAACATACGCTTTAACAACTGAAAAAACAAGGTGGTTTCCAAAATTAAATACCGTGTATGGAAACGGCACAGATTTCTTCGAATATTTACCTGATTATTCAAGGGATTTAACTTTTAGGTTTGTCGTAAGAGACAACCATCCTGGAGGCGGAACCGTGGATTGGGCCGATGTTGAATTTATGAGTACAGAAGAGGCAGGACCTTTTACTGTCCTTTATCCAAATAACCCGGAAACTTTTGAAATAGGTCAAGAGGTAGAGGTCTTATGGGATGTGGCAAATACAGATGGAGACTTAGTAAATTGTCAAAACGTTGATATTTATTTAAGCACTCAACCCAATCAACCTTGGTTCGACAACTTATTGGCATCTAATGTTCCTAATGATGGAAGCCAAATTGTGACGATACCAAACACTCCTGCACCTTTTGTGAGAATTGTCGTGATGGCTCACAACAATATCTTTTACGATATGGGTAACATAGATAGCAAGATTATTGAACCAACAGATCCAACTTATTTTGTAGATGTATTTCCCAAAACTCAAGATATCTGCCTTCCTGAATCCGCAAGTTTCCAAATCGAAAGCGCTGCTTTTGGAGGATTTTCGGATGAAGCTTCTTATTCCGTAGTTAGTGGTCTTCCTGCCGGAGCTGTGGCAAACTTTTCTAATAACAATGCTGATCCGAATGAAGACATAACTTTAGACATCGACTTAAGTGGTGCTTCTGGATCAGGTACTTTCAATATATTATTAGAAGCAGTTGCAGGATCTACGACCATTCAAAAAGAAGTCTCTTTAAACATAACTGGTGTTGATTTTTCTAGTCTTGAAGTAATAAGTCCGGCACCAAATCAAGCCGGCGTAGGAAGTGTACCAACTTTACAATGGGTTGATGTGCAAGATGCCACCTCATATGATGTCCAATTGGCAACCAGTCCTTCATTTGAAGCGTCTTCTATCTTTTTGGACGTGGAAGGGGTCACTTCTAGCCAATACAACTTTACAGATTTACTTGAAAAAAATACCTTGTATTATTGGAGAGTAAAGGCAAACAACAAGTGTAAATCCGGAGAATTTACACCTACACAGGCGTTTGGAACCGAGACTCTAAATTGTAACATAGGTACCTCTTCCAATTTACCTCTTAATATTTCTCAATCTGGAACCCCGACTATTGAGGCTACTTTCCCAGTAACTTCGACCGGAACTGTTGTGGATGTTGCAGTTACAAAAATGAAAGGATTACACGATAAAGTTTCGGACATTGCAGGAATCCTTGTAAGTCCTAGTGGTACAGAAGTTATACTTTGGGAGGAGAAATGTAGCAATAGCTCCAATTATAATTTAGGATTTAATGATGATTCACCAACAGAGGTGATTTGCCCAATAAATACTGGCAACTCTTACAAACCAGTTGTGCCCTTATCTACCTTTGCAGGTGAAGATGCGCAAGGTGTCTGGAAGTTACGTATCGAAGACAGGGATCCAGGAAATGGCGGAACTTTTGACGAAGCTGAAATTGAAATTTGCTCGAATGCTTCTTTAGATCCACCAAGTCTAATCAATAACAACACTTTAGGAGTACCTCCTGCTTCTGGTCAATTGATACAAAATTCATTTTTGCTGGCAACAGACCCAGACAATACCAATGATGAGTTGGTATATACTGTGGTGGATAATACCAAAGAAGGAATTGTATATCTAAATGGAATCGCTCAAGAAATTGGATCACAATTTACTCAAGCTGATTTAGATGAAGGTAGAGTCAGATATGTTCATGATGCAGCATCTTCTGCAACATCTGATGTATTTACATTTACCATTACAGATGGCAATGGGGGTTGGATTGGAATCACCGCATTCAACATAGAAATAGATGAAAGTTTTACTTCTTCTGTGGAAGACATAGCTGATGTGAGTATTGTGCAGATTTATCCGAATCCTACGGCCAATACCGTTTTTATAGATTTTAAAGATTGGGACGGCACATTTTATAAACTAAATGTTTATGGAATAGATGGTAAATCTTTGATTTCAAAAACTCTGGATCAAAAAAGAACAGAATTGAATATTGAGCACTTGACGAACGGAATTTATTTATTTGAATTATCAAATGGAGCTCAAAGATATCAGACCAGTATTCTAAAACAGGATTGATATAAATTAATAAAAGTTTAAAGCCAGCTTTTCGTGTAATGAGAAGCTGGCTTTTTTCGTATTTAGAGTGTCTTATCCTTAGCACAAATAAAACAAAACTTGGATTCCAATTCTAAAATTCAAATCAAATCACTGGGACTTTTTATCCTATTATCACTTATTTGGGGCTCTTCATTTATTCTCATTAAAAAGGCTCTCATTGGGTTTAGTCCTTTTGAAGTTGCGGCTTTAAGGATCTTATTTTCTTCGGTCGTATTTTTTCCTTTTTTCTTAAAATATTTGAAACAAATAGAATGGGACAAATGGCTCCCCTACTTGCTTGTAGGATTAACAGGAAGTGGAATACCAGCTTTTATGTATCCCATTGGGCAAATGGAAATAAGTAGTTCAGTCGCAGGGATTTTAAATAGTACCACTCCAATTTTCACTTTCCTAATAGGGATAATATTTTTTCGTTCCCAATTTGTGTGGAGCAAATTTGTAGGCATTTTGATCGGATTATTTGGGACTTCGATGTTGATCCTTTACGGTGAAAGCCAAATAATGCAGGGCAATCAACTTTTTAGTTTATTTATTATCATAGGGACGATTTGCTATGGAACCAATATCAACATCGTAAAAAGTGTATTCCAAGAAACGGTTCCATTAAAATTAAGTGCCATCAGTTTTACAATGATTGGACCACCCGCCTTGGTTTATTTGTTTATAAATGGCACATTGACTCAAATTCAACTTGATGAAGTAGTTTCTGTTTCGATAGGAGCAATTTTGATTTTATCCATTTTAGGAACTGTGGTTTCGACAGTTTTATTTTTTAGATTGGTCCAAAAAACGAGCACCGTTTTTGCTTCCTCAGTGGCCTATTTTATTCCAATTGTGGCCATACTTTGGGGATTTTTGGATGGTGAAAAAATTAGCTGGATTCACTTTTTAGGGATGGCTTTAATTCTATTTGGAGTTTGGCTAATACGTAAAAAATAATTACTTATATAGCTTGGCGTATTCGATATAGCCTTTGGAGGTACCATCAATATAAATCTGAATTTTTTCTGGCTCTAATTCCCGAATTGGCTTTGCAGGAATGCCAGCATACATAAATCCTGATTTAAGAATTTGATTGGCCCGAACTACGGCGCCTGCTGCAACAATCACATTTGACTCAATGATTGTATCATCTAAAACAATAGCCCCCATTCCGATAAGGACATTAGATTTTATTTCACATCCGTGAATGATGGCTCGATGCCCAACAGAAACGTTGTCACCAATTAGCGTATCTCCCCTACCCGTGGTACCATGTACCATCGAGAGATCTTGAATGTTCACGTTTTTACCTATTCGAATCTTATTACAATCGCCGCGTATGACTGTTCCGAACCAAATACTGGAATTTGATCCAATTTCAACATCTCCAGTGATGACCACATTTTCGGCAATAAAAGCAGATTTATCAATGCTTGGAAGAACTCCTTTTACAGGTTTTATGATGGCCATTTATTGAGTTTCCTGACTTAGCGGTGTCAATGTGTACCCTTCTTTTTGAAGCAATCGAATGACTCCATTCTTTCCACCTAAGTGGCCTGCACCGACTGCGAAAAATACACCTTGCTTTTTCATGTTCTCCTCCATCAAGGGAATCCAATTTTTATTTCTTTCATCAACCAAAACATCTTCGTAATCTCCCATGCCGGATTCATCGTCAGATATCATACTTACCATTGCCTCAATATCTTGGTCTTTATAAACCTTAATCATTTCTTCAAATTCGACACCTCCAATATCTGCGTTTTTAATGCTTTCTACCAACATTTTAGCCTGGTCCTCATAAGGTATTTTATCGAAAATGCTCATCTGAAAAGCGATTGTTTCTAAACCAGAAACCGATTTGTCAGTTTTATTGGCCATTTCAAAAAATTCAAATTCATATGATTTCATAGATCCAGTTTGTAGACCACTTGGATCAAAGTCAGTCGACGCAAAAACGGTTAAAAACATAGGCTTCATTCGTTCAAACATAAACATAGGAAGTCCCATTTTAGCAAAATGATCATTTACCGTTTTATAGTCCTCATCGGAAAGTAAATCCTTCAGAGTTTTATTGTCATTCATGAAAATGTCCTTTAACAATCCCATTTGTTTCGAAATATCGGTCATTTCATTCATGTCAATTTCGAAGACCACTTGATCTGCATTTTCGAAGGCACCCAAGGTTCCTTTGGGTAAAAAGAAATCTTCGCTTTCTATGATATGTATGGTCCCAAAGACGTAGGAAGGTTTTGTTAGGCCTTTTCCAGATACCTCCCAAAGCAAGGCATTTTCTAATTTAGTTGGTTTATCAATTTGTACTTCCTCTTGTACAATCTCTTTGGTTCCCTTACAAGAGTAAATGCTTCCAGCAATTAATAAAAACAAGAAAAATCTCAAATATTTACTATTTATATTCATTGTCTAGTTTGGTATATATGGTGAAGAATAATCCCTGTTGCAACAGAAACATTCAAGGATTCGATATTGTTTGATTGTTTTAATTTAAACGTATGATCAGCATAATCGCTTGTAATTTTGCTGATTCCTTTTTGTTCAGAGCCAATCACTATAGCCACGGGACCATCAAAATTTAGGTCGCCTAGGCTGGATTCTGCCTTTAAGCTACTTCCAAAAACACGCACTCCTGATTCTCCCAACAATGCCAAGGTCTCCGCCATGTTTAGTTCTTTACAAACTGGAATCTTTAGTAAGGCACCTGCGGAAGTTTTAACAGCAACATCATTGATCGGGGCGTTTCCTTTCACAAAACTTACCAAACAATCCGCACCAAATGCTACCGCAGATCTCCCGATTGCACCCATATTTCTTACATCTTCAATACCATCAGCGATTAAGATTAAAGGATCTTTTTTTTCTTCTAAGATATTTGGAAGTAAATCGGTTAGCTTATAAAATTTGATCGGAGACAATAAGGCAATAATACCCTGATGCGTATGATTTCTGCTTAGTCTATTTAATTTTTCTTGTGGAACGCGTTGAATCGAAAAATCATATTCTTTTGAGAGATTTCTCAATTCTATTTCAAACTCACCTCTGAGAGTTTGAACAATCAATATCTTATCAATATCCTTTCCAGACTTGATGGCTTCAATTACAGGTTTTCTTCCAAAAATTAACTGATTGTCCTTTTCCATCTAGTTTATCTATTCAAATTGTCCTATGGAAACATTCCAAAAGCCCAAACTTAAGCGAATTTTAGGGTGTTATTCGTATATTACTACTCTTATTTCTTTATCAAAAAAGCTTACAATGCATTTAAAAACTACCCTATGCTTTATTTTGTTATTTATAGCTTCGATTGGCTTTAGTCAACAGCAAAATAACATTGATATTGCACTGAGAACATTAGAAAATAATGTCGAAAAATGGGACCTCGTCCAAAAAGACATTGAAAACCCTTTAGTTTCTGATTTTTACTTAACCAAACATAATGGTGTAACCCACGTTTTTCTTCAACAAACAATAGATGGTATTGCTATCAATGGAGCCATCAGTACTATAAACATCAAAAACGGAAAACCTGTATTTTCAAATTCGAAATTTATCTCGAATGCCCAAGCCCAGGTAATTAATTCTGAAGCATCATTGGACGCGCAATCAGCCATTTTAGCTGCTGTCCAAGAAATGGATATTCAAACAAGTCTGACTTCTTTAACCCAAAAGAATCGACACAGTGATCACCATATCGTTTTTGAAAAGCCTGATTTTAGCAATAGTGATGTTGTTGCAAAATTGGTTTATCAAGAAAATGAGAATGGTCAATTGGTGTTGGTATGGGATTTTAGTTTAGATATGACTACCAATGCAGATTATTGGAGTGTCAGAGTTAATGCTTCCACTGGAAAAATTGTAAACAAATTGAATTTTACCGTTTACTGTAGTCATGATCATAAAGGTTTTAAAAACCAAAATCATGATTGTGCTGCACATAGCATTCAAGATCATAAAAATTCTTTTAAAACTGCTGGTGCTGCTATCGCATTGGCGGATGCCACATATAACGTTTTTGCATTACCCGCAGAAAGTCCAATTCACGGCCCTCAAGTGCTTACTGAAGATCCAATGATCTTAAGTTCGTCACCATTGGGTTGGCACGCGACTTCGAGTCAAAATTGGACCATAACTAGAGGAAATAACGTATGGGCGTATTCAGATACAGATGGAAATGATATTTCGGATGGTACTGAACCTGATGGAGGAACAGAATTGTTTTTTGATTTTGCTTATGATGCAAATGCTGAACCAGATGCACTAAATTCTTTAGCACATGTTAATCTTTTTTACATGGTTAATATGATGCATGATATTACTTATGCCTTAGGATTTGATGAAGCAGCTGGAAACTTCCAAGCAGATAATTTTGGCCTTGGAGGCATTGGAGGAGATTATGTTGAAGCAGAAGGTCAAGATGGATCGGGAACTAACAATGCCAATTTCGCCACACCCAACGACGGTGGAAATGGAAGAATGCAAATGTTTCTTTGGGAAAACACCGGAGGTTTATTAAGAATAAATGCACCGGTACAATTGGAAGGGTTCTACGATTCTGGTACTGCAGATTTTGGTCCAGACATCATCTTACAAGATGTGGATGTTGAAGCAGAGTGTATCGTCGTAAATGATGGCGTTGGAGGCAACGGAGGTGTAGTGACAGATGGCTGTAGTGAGGTAATGAATGACTTAACTGGTAAAATTGCCATCGTTGATCGTGGAAGCTGCTTTTTTAGTGAAAAAGTCTATTATTCTCAACAAGCAGGTGCTGTGGGTGTGATTATCTGTAATATCCCTGGAGCATCTACACCTGGTGATGATGGAAATGACGCTTTCGGAATGGCCGGAGCAGATTTTTCGAATGAAGTGACTATTCCTTCTTTAGGTGTAGGTAAAAATACTTGTGATGCCATTAAACTTTCTTTGGCAGCTGAAATTCCCGTAGTTGCCCATATTGCTAATCATGATGTTGAAGGTCCAGATCTCTTGGATGGAGATTTTGATAATGGAGTCATTGCGCACGAATTTGGACATGGGATTTCGAATAGATTAACAGGAGGACCTGGAAATTCAGGATGTTTAAATAATGAAGAACAAATGGGAGAAGGATGGAGTGATTTCTTTTCATTAATCACTACGGTTGAAGAAGGCGATCAAGGAACAGACGCTAGAGGTATTGGTAACTTTGCAAGTGGAGAAACTGTGAATGGAAACGGGATTCGTAATTACCCCTACTCTACGGATATGTCTATAAACCCGCATACCTATAATTCGATTATTGGCATAAATCTACCTCACGGATTAGGAGAGGTTTGGAACGTAATGATTTGGGATCTGTATTGGGCTTTTGTCGATCTGTACGGATGGGATGCGGATTGGACCAATACAGAATCTGGAAACTACAAAGCGGTTTTGCTTGTGATGGATGGAATGAAAATGCAAGGATGTCAACCTGGATTTGTGGATGGACGAAATGGAATCATAGCAGCCGATCAGGTAAATTTTGATGGAGAGCACAATTGTCTCATTTGGGAAGTTTTTGCAAGAAGAGGACTTGGATATCTAGCAGATCAAGGAGACTCAAACGATGCAGGTGATGGAACAGAAAATTTTGATCCTCTTCCAACGTGTATCGAAAAACTAAAAATTTCTAAAACAGCCACAAGACTGATCACGGCTGGCGATGAAATCGAAGTAACCATTAAAGTAATTAATCACTTGCCAGATGTCGCTCAAGGTGTAGTAGTTAGTGATGAAATGGATTCCGGGACAAACTACATTGATGGTTCGGCAAGCATGACAGCTAATGTCACTGGTAATATGATCAGTTTTGATTTAGGCGATATGCAATACGAAGATGAAGTGGAAATCACATACAGATTATCAAGTGATGCAGACAATTTCTCCATTGCTTCTGTACAACATGATATGGAAGATTTAAATGTAACTAATGATTTCTTCGAAAGAGAGCCACTATCTTCCTCTATAAATTTCTGGAATATCGTTTCGAGTTCTTCAAATAGTGGAGAAAGATCATGGTATGTAGAAAGTATTGAAACAGAATCTGATCAAGGATTAAAAACGCAGCCTTTTGTGGTTTCTGGTGATAATCCTACTTTAAAGTTCTTCCATAGATTCAATACACAAGGAGGTGCAGATGGAGGATTTGTGGAAGTATCTGTAGATGGCGGTCCCTATAATTCTTTAAATGAAGAATTTTTTGAAAATGGCTATACCTCAGCCATCGGATACGGGACATTAGCAATCCCGAACCTAAACGGTTATACAGGTGAGCAACAAGATTGGATTGCAAGTTTCGCAGACCTGAGCAGCTTTGTTGGTCAAAATATCCAAGTTAGATTCAGATTTGCCTCTGATGATGAAATAAATGCCACAGGTGATCAACCAGGATGGAGCATGGATGATTTTGAAATTATCGATTTGGTAAGTTATGAAACTACGGCTTGCGTTTCTGCCAATGATGGAACTGTTGAAGAGTGTACGGATGTAATCCCAACATTTGTCGATAGTGAATTAATGGAAACTTCAGTAGTAGGTGTAGATTCTGATCATTTTGGATTAAGCTTTTATCCGAACCCTGCATCAGAAACTGTTAACTTAAGCATCAGCTCGAAGATTTCAGAAGAAGGTTATGCCGGAATATTTGGAATGGATGGAAAGTTATTGCGCAGCAAAGCTGTCAGCCTTTCAGAAAATGCCCAATTCTTGAGCTTTGACATATCGTCAATTCCAAATGGAATGTATTTGATCAAAGTTGAGACAAACAGCGGTGCAATCACTGAAAAGTTGATTATTCAATAAGCCTCTTTTTCCCATGTCATAATGAACAGGGCAATGTGGAGA
>JAHDHU010000010.1:27552-60344 GCA_020631135.1 Saprospiraceae bacterium
AATAAAAAAAGCTCCGACGGAATGTCGGAGCTTTTTTTTTGAATGATAGATTATTTTAAAATCTATTCTTCCTCCTCAGATAGAGGTTTTAGTTCTAATTTTTCTTCGTCATTTTCCAATTGAGGAAGTTCTTCTTTTACCGCTTCGACTACTTCTTCTATTTTATCTTCTACCACTTCCTTTACTGCCTTTACAGTGTCAACTACATCTTCCAATGCCTCTCCAGCAACCGTCGCAATGGCACCCAATAGACCATCCTTTGGCATCCCCTTGGAATCCGAAATCTCACTGGCTGCCTTTTCGAGTTTCTCTTTTTTAGCAGGATCTAATTGTTCTTGCTTTTCTTGAATTTCTGCCTTCACTTTTTCTTTCATGTCTTTTTTCGCCTCTTCAATTTTTGCTTTTTCCTCTCTTTTGGCCTCTCGTTTCTTCTCTTGCGCCATTTTGTTTTCCAGTTCTAGCTTCGTCTTCATCATATCAGCCAACTTGAGTTCTTTAGAGGAAATTCTTTCATCAATCATCTTAACCTTGGCTTGCCTCAATTGAGTTTCGAGTTGACCATCTGATTGATTGATTCTTTTATCTTGGAAACTTTTATCATTTTTATCACGCTTTATGGATTTTTCCATTTTATCGATGGCAGACATTAAACCATTATATCTTCTTTGCAACCTTGAAGAAGCCGATTGTTCTCCACCTTTATCTCCAAATCTCTTTTCCTTAACGACTTTAAATGCCTTGTCTAATCTATCCCAAACCTTTTTCCGATCTCCTTTGGTAAATTTCGTATCTCGAAATTCAGATTGGACATTTTTTAATTCGTCAAATATTGGTTTTAAACCAAGACCCTTATCTATTTTACCTTCAATTACATCTAATTTGCCAAAAAAAGTTTCTACCGCATTTGCTGAAAGTTTTTCAAATTCCGCATCCAGAGATTTTCTAAGTTTCTTTAATATTTCGAAAACCTCATCTGTTATTGACCGAAGGGTATTGGCATGTTCACGATATAGATTCTTTTCTCTGACTTGACCTTGTACTTTGGACCAAAATACTTTCATTTCGTTCCATATCTCCTTATCATAATTCGTTAATTGCTCTACCTTGTCTTTTATGCTATCAACCTCAGATTTATACATCTGATACATCTTTGAAGACAAAACACTAAAATGCCATTCAGTTTTGGCTTGGTTGATTAGGTCTGTTCTTTTTACCCTTATACTTTCGGGAAGCAACTCTTCTGTAACCGATAAATCTTTTACGATTTCTTTATAACCTTCGGGAAAGCTTATTTCTTCATTGTTTCTCCATTGGTTCATCATCTGCGTATAAAACGCTTCTGATGCTTGTTCCTCATTAAAAGTGCATATTCTTACCTTGTTTTCTTCGGTAAGTAATTCTAATCCTAATAATATTTTCTTTTCATTTTCGTCGGTTCCCCAAAGTACAATTCTATTTTTCATTAGTCACAGTAGTTTAAAATCTATAATACAGTAATAAATAAATTCTTTTATACCAATACCTTCTTAGGCAGTAAGTTATTCTCATGCAAATACTGTGCTATCTGTACAGTATTGGTGGCTGCTCCTTTACGTAAGTTATCCGAAACGATAAACATATTTAATCCATTTTCTAACGAATGATCTCTTCTCAATCTTCCTACAAATACATCATCTTTATCCTTAGCTTCTAAGGGAGTTGGATAGACATTTTTCTTTACATCATCCAATAGAGTTACTCCCTTGGCCAATGTTAATTCTTTTTTCAAATCTTCTAAATCAAAGGCTTCTTTAAATTGAACGTTCACTGCCTCAGAATGTCCACCATTTACAGGTACTCGGACAGCAGTTGCCGTAATTTTTATCGATTGATCTTCTAATATTTTCCGTGTTTCATTGACCAATTTGATTTCTTCAGTTGTATAATCATCAACAAAATCTCCGCAATGCGGTAGACAATTTTCAAATATTTGATGTGGATAAGCGCGCTCTTCCACGCGTAAACATTGACCATTCCTTTCAGATTCATATTGTCTCACTGCTTTAGCGCCAGTACCTGTGTAAGACTGATAGGTAGAAATTACCAATCGCTCAATTTTATAATTTTTATGTAAGGGCGCTAGGGCTACGACCATCTGCATGGTTGAGCAATTTGGATTGGCTATAATTTTATCGGTAGATCTTAAAACATGACCGTTGACCTCTGGCACTACCAAACATTTGTCCTTATCCATACGAAAAGCCGAAGAGTTGTCAATGACCACCGTTCCTTTTTCAGCAAATTTTGGAGCAAATTCCTTACTCACCGAGCCACCAGCTGAAAAAAGGGCAACGTCACATTCCGCATTTATCGCATCATTCATAGATACTACTTCGTATTCTTTCTGATTAAAAACGACCTTTTTACCTACAGATCTGGACGAAGCAACGGGTACTATTTGCTCGATTGGAAGTTTACTTTCTTCCAGTACTCTTAACATGACTTGACCAACTAATCCGGTTACACCAACAATTGCAATTTTCATAAACTGATCCCTTTATTTTACAAAAATAACTAAGCTAAACTTAACGAGAAGTTTCTATAACAGAGTCCTTATTAAACGTATAGTTTATTACATTTAATGTATGAGGATTTTAGTCTTTTTATTCGTCATGTTTTCTACCGCAATGGTAGCCCAAATTTCCGATGATTTCTCTGATGGAAATTTGGACCAGAATCCTACCTGGTTAGGTGACCTTGCTAATTTTCAAGTAAATGCGAATGCTCAACTTCAATTAAATGCGCCAGATGAGGGAGAATCTTTTCTTTATACCAATGTAAATTTTGGAGACAGTACAGAATGGAACCTCTGGTTCGAAATGGATTTTAGCCCTTCAGGAAGTAATCAGCTACAAATCTATTTGTATTTGGATAATGAGGATTTAAATGTGGCCAATGGATATTATCTTGAAATTGGGGAAACCGGTTCGAATGATGCGATTAATTTTTATGAGAAAGAAGGAGCAACCACTACTCTCCTCGGTTCAGCAAGCATGGGTGCCGTCGCTATTGAACCCGCGATTGCAAGAATATCTGTAAAATTTTCTAACGGAATTTGGACTTTAAAAGCAGACTACTCCGGTGGCGATTTACTCTTGGATGAATTAATGCTGACTAACGATGATGTACCGATTTTGTCCTCAGGATATTTCGGATTTTACTGTGATTATACTGTTGGGAGAAAGGATCTGTTTTTCTTCGATGATGTCGAAATAAAAATTCCAGAACAAGACCTTGTTCCTCCTTCGCTAATTACTGTGGATTTAATTGAAAATGATGAGATAAAATTTACATACAACGAAATATTAAACGAACAAAGTTTAAGCTCATCTCAAATTACGCTTGGCTCTTTTGTTGGAAATATAGTTTCTGTAGATATCGATCCAATTCAACCAAATGCTTTTACAGCTATCCTATCAGAGGAATTAAGCTCTGGAATTGTCTATCAAATCTGTACTCAGGGAATTGAAGATCTTGCCTCCAATCCTTCAGTTAATGAATGTCAAGATATTTTCACTACAGTAGATCCTGATATTGGTGATCTTTTTATCAATGAAATCTTATTTAATCCAAATGTAAATGCTACTGATTTTGTGGAGATTATAAATGTTTCGGATAAATTCATTTCTTTGGACAATGTTTTGATTGCCAATACAGCTAAAGATGAGTTTAAAGCAATTCAAAGTGGCATTTATATGCTACCGGATGAAATAATTGCTTTTACCAAAAATCCTGATGATCAGATTTCTATTTACAATCCTTCTGATCCAAATCAAATAATTACTCAAGAAATACCAAGTTTTAATGCTGATGAAGGAAATGTCAGCATTCAATTAGCGCTAAATAATGAGATCATTAGTCTGGATTCGTTTGATTACAGCGAAGACATGCATTTTGATCTCTTAGATACTGAAAAAGGTGTCAGCCTCGAAAAAATTATTCCATCATCAGAGTCCAATGCAGATAATGCTTGGCAGAGTGCAAGTGAACAGGTTCAATTTGCAACTCCTGGATATGAGAATTCAAATCGGCTTGCCTTAAATCCAAGTGAGGAGATGATATCTTTTAGCGATAAAGTAATTTCACCGAATGGCGATGGTGATAAAGATGTATTAGGAATTAGGTTTTCTTTGGATAATCCAGGATATTTGGCCTCTGTCGAAATTTTTGATGATAGGGGGTTTCTTGTCCGCCAATTGTCTAATAATGTGTTACTTGGTCCCGAAAGTTTCGTCTATTGGGATGGGATAACTGATGAAGGGAGCATTGCGGAGATTGGAATCTATGTAGTTCTAGTAGAGCTTTTTGACCTTAATGGTTCAGTGGCTCAAACGAAAGAAACTGTTGTAGTTGCTGATTTTCTCGATTAAAAGACAAAAAGCAAAGCCATCTTAACACTGATAAAAAATAACTTTTTCCAATTTGCCATTGCCTCTGCGATGCTTTTTGTGACTTGTGGATTTATCTTTACGCCTCATCTACCCTTTTCTGATCTACCCATTGTCCAAAAATCTGTTGAATATGCAGTCCATGGAATGATTGGGATTTTGGTCCTTTCCTTGATATTTTTTGCACTCGGTAGATACAATCTTATGATGGTTGGTATGGCCTGTGTTGGGATGCTTTGTGTATTTCTAAAAAACGAATCCAATAATCATTTGATTCTCCCAGAAAATGATTTGGCACCTAAAATGACCATTGCACATTTTAATCTGTCCTATGTAAATGAATCTTATAATGATTTTATACAGCGGATAAAAGGGCTAAATGTGGACATTATTTCTTTTCAAGAACTGACTCCTGATTGGAGCAAAGTTTTACACAAGGATTTAAGCGCTGACTACGAAAATGTTCTCAAAAACGTAAGGATTGATCCTTATGGTAAAGCCTTATTTGCGAAAAATTTATTCTTGGAAAAAGATGTAGTTGTGTTTAATGAGGTTCCACATCTAAAGGCAACCGTCAAAATTGGTGATAAAATTGTAAATCTATTGAGCACTTATATTTTACCGCCACTTAATGAAAGCAGTAAATCAGATGCGATGGAACAATTAGATATCATATCCGAAATTGTAAAGAAATCACGTTTCCCTTCAATAGTTTTTGGAGATCTCAATATGGTTTATTGGTCTAACGAAATCAGGTCATTTAGAAAGGAATGTAAGCTGGAAAACTCGAGGAGAGGATTTACTCCACTTGGATTCAAAATACCTCATGATCATATATTTTTTACTCCAGAATTAGAATGTTCAAGATTTATTGAGATTAATGATGCCAACTCCAATCACCTTGGAATCTTAGGTACTTTTCAATTTAAAAACATACCCTCAGAAGAGGAGATTCGGGCGTCGATCGGTTATCTTGGAAGTAAATAATCCTCCTTTTAAAAAATGTCATCTGAACTCAATTTTGTTTTACTGCCATTCGGCGAATTATCAACCGAACAACTTTACGAAATAATGGCACTGAGGCAAGAAGTATTTATTGTAGAACAAACCTGTCCTTATCAAGACGCAGATTTTAAAGATCAGAAATGTCTGCACTTAATGGGATATCACGCTGATGAATTGGTCGCTTACACGCGCCTAGTTCCTCCAGCAGTAAGTTATGAAGGCTACAGTTCAATCGGAAGAGTGGTAAGCAAATCTAAAATACGAGGTACGGGTATTGGAAAAGTTTTAATGAAAGAATCAATAGAACAATGCCATAAACATTATCCGAATTATCGCATAAAAATTTCTGCCCAAGAGTATCTCAGAAAATTTTATGAATCTTTTGGATTCAAATCCAATGGTGATTTTTATGATGAAGATGATATTCCACACATGGCGATGATCCTATGATCCTATGATCCTAAAGTTTCATGCGTAGCAGACAGTATATCTCTACAAGCTTCTAGGTTTGGCGCCTGAGCATAAACCCTTAAAACAGGCTCGGTTCCACTTGGACGAATCATTACCCACTCATCATCACTGAGGTAAAATTTGAATCCATCAATGTCTTCAGTCCTCAAAACCTTTCTATTTCCAATTTCTCCAACGCCACCAGATTTGCAACGCTCGATGATCGCCAATTTCTTTTTCTCAGCTATATGCAAATCATCACGGTCAAAAGCAAAAGAACCTGTTATTTTATAAATATCTGCTATTAACTCTTTGATGCTTTTACCCGTTTTGGCCATAAATTCCATGATTAATAATCCCATCCACACACCATCTCTTTCAGGTATATGACCTTTGACTGCCAAACCGCCAGATTCTTCTCCCCCAACAAGTACATCATCTTTAATCATGATTTCGGCGATGTACTTAAATCCGATTTTGGTTACTTCAATATCTAAACCGAAGTGTTCGGCTAATTTTTTCATTTTGTCAGTCACTGAGAAAGTAATGATTACTTTACCTTTCATTTGCTTATGCTCGGCCATATAGTAAAGCAACAAAAGCAAAAGATGATGACTATCCACAAAGTTTCCATCTTCATCATACATTCCGATTCGATCGGCATCTCCATCATTTGCCAGACCTAAATTATAATCAGTGTTTTTTAAGGTTTCAGATAGCTCCCCCAAATTTCTGTGTATTGGTTCAGGAGGACAACCCTTAAAACTTGGGTTATAATCGCAATGCAACAATTTGGTCGCAGGTAAGAGTCTCTCTACAATTCGCTGACCAGCACCATACATTGCGTCGTACACCAATTTGATATTCGATTTTTTAATTGCTTCTAAATCAAAATTCTCAGCACAATGGTCAAAATACATTTGCTCTAAATCCACTATTTCTAACAATCCATCATCTTTCATTTGTTGGATC
Organism: Saprospiraceae bacterium; assembly: GCA_020631135.1. Lineage (GTDB taxonomy): Bacteria > Bacteroidota > Bacteroidia > Chitinophagales > Saprospiraceae > JAHDHU01. Next base: position 34,407 of record JAHDHU010000010.1, read on the forward strand.
GTAGGTAATCCATTTATTACACTATCTGGGATTAATTCTTCAACTTCTGCAATTTCCTTTGGTATGGTTGGACCTCCATAAGATGACTTTAATTTAAATCCATTATAACTCGGTGGATTATGACTGGCAGTTATGACAACTCCAAGATCTGATTGAGTTTTTACGATCCCTAATGATACCATGGGAGTACTAACAAAGTCTTCAGCCAAAAAAACCTTGATATTGAATTTTCCAAAAACCATTGCAGCTGTTTCAGCAAATAGTTTTCCACCAAATCTAGCATCATGCCCAACCACCACTTTATTCAAATTTTTGGCTTTCATCCACTCAGCTGAAGCTTGGGAAACTCTTTTTACATTATCCACTGTATAATCCTTGGCGATTATAGCTCTCCATCCATCTGTTCCGAATTTGATCTTTGTCATAGTAAATTCTTTATATTGTGTAATTTATATATTACAAAAAATTTTAATATATTAGTATCCTAAATTTAACATTGTGAAGGATCTCATAGCCCACAAAAGTACTGCAAATATTATCCCGATTACACGAAAAATAGAAAATGAGCAACTAAGTATCATTGGTGCTGTTAATCGTGTTGTCAAATATTTCGAATTCGATTCTTTGGATCAAAAAAGGGAATTATTGGCCAAAGTAATTTATACGCTCAATCTCATGGATATCAAAAAAGATGATATCGTGTTTGAACTCGGAACAAATAAAGGATTAAAGGCCGCTGTAATGGCGGAAATGGGTGCAAGGATTTTGACGGTTTCTGCTGACAAATTTAACAGTCTCAAGCAAATAAATTCGATCACTTTAGATAGCAAAGACAGAATTCAGATTTTGAGTATCGATCAAATTCAGCATATTACGAAATTGGCTCCTTTTGATAAAATTTTAGTTTCACCAGGAGTTTCAAATATACCTGCTGACCTTTATGGACTGATTGCCCTAAACGGGAAACTCGTGATATCTGATAATGAAGATCAACCCTGCTTTCTCCAAATTACCAGAACTGCAGACGATAAATTTGATGTGAAAAGAAAAAGCGGTCTCAATAACAAGACCGCTAGCTATGAAGTTTTTGATCTTTAAGAATCGATTCTTCGACCTTTTACATTTTTGGATCTAAAATCAGTTTTTCTAGCCTTTTTAATATCCACCATCAAGGCTGAGTAGGCACTAGATGAACTGGTTCTATATGTAGTTCCATTGTAACTAATTACACCACTTCTTTTGTCCCAATCTTTGGCACGTAAAGTATATCTTCCTCCATTTTTCTTACTTGGTCCAAAAATTAGATAGTTATCTGTTTCATCAAATGAAATGGCAAAACGATTATTTCGTGGTGTTTCTAACAATACCCCTGGGGTACCTTTTTTAAACACAATTTTTTCAACCTTTCTGGTATCTTCTACTCTGATCTTACCATCATCAATCCTAGAATCATCTGCTCCCTTATCTCGAACCAAGACAATCTCTTCTGAAAGATAAAATTGAATGCGTTTTAAGTCATCATCTGACCATCCGAAATCATCGTACATTCTCTGAGTAAAAGGACTTAGTTTAGGACTACAAGAAGACAAGCCCACCATGAGTATAACTGCAAAAAAAGATAATCTAGCCATGTCTTTAAATTTTATTCTACTTCTCAAATTATTAGATTTTTTAGTCAATAGAAATTAGACTTAGAGACTTAACCTAAGTTTAAATCAAAAGACTCCAAAACTTAATTTTTTTAACGCTTTTTAATTGTTCTTTTGCATTCGACGTTTCTCCTCAAAAAAATCGGTCAGCAGCTGAGTACACTCCTCATGCAACACTCCGAACTCTAACTTGGTCTTGCCGTGAATCATCTCTTTACCATATCTCATAAATCCTCTTTTATCATCACTTGCTCCATAAACAATCCTCGAAATTTGCGACCACTTTAAGGCACCTGCACACATTACGCATGGCTCCAAGGTCACAAAGAGTTCACATTCATTAAGATACTTGCTACCCAGATAAGAAGAAGCCGAGGTAATTGCCATCATTTCAGCATGAGCTGTAACATCATTTAGCAATTGGGTTTGATTATGAGCTCTTGCAATTATTCTACCCTTTGCAACCACCACCGCTCCAACCGGAACCTCCCCTGCCGCGCGAGCCTTGCGCGCTTCCTTAATGGCCTCATTCATAAAAAAAACATCTCCGTTTAGATCTATCATTAAATCTTATTGAACCATAAGGATAAACAAAAAATATTTTTCCATTATCTTTGTTTATGGAAAAAAGTAACAGCAAGCCATCCTTCAACCCCGCCGAGGCATTTACATTTGACGATGTTTTATTGATTCCAGATTACTCTGAGGTATTGCCCAGAGATGTTGATATTTCCACTCAATTATCAAGAGGGATCCGAATAAATGCGCCTATAGTATCCGCGGCCATGGATACAGTAACAGAATCTAGATTAGCGATTGCCTTAGCCAGACAAGGCGGCTTAGGTTTTATACATAAAAACATGAGCATTGAGGGTCAAGCGTCTAAAGTAAGATCTGTAAAAAGATCAGAAAGTGGGATGATTATCGATCCTGTTACTTTAAAAGCAGACGCCTTGGTCAATGATGCTTTGGCACTCATGAAGACGCATAAAATTGGTGGTATTCCTATTACAGACAGCAATAATATCCTTATCGGTATATTGACCAACAGAGATTTGCGTTTCGAAGCCAATACAAAAAGGCCGATTACGGAAATCATGACCACGGAAAATCTAATCACAGCTCCTGAGGGAACTACATTAGAACAAGCCAAAGAAATTTTACAAAAACACAAAATTGAAAAATTACCAGTTGTTGGAAAAGGAAACGAATTAATCGGATTGATTACTTATAAGGATATCATGAAGGTTGAAGATTACCCTAATTCGGCCAAAGACAGTAGGGGTCGTCTAATGGTTGGTGCTGCCGTTGGTGTTACTGCCAACATGATGCAAAGGGTTCAGGCACTGGTAGATGTTGATGTAGATATTATTTGCATTGATACTGCTCATGGGCACTCTAAAGGTGTAATTGAAGCTGTAAAAAAAGTAAAATCAACATTTAGAGACCTGCAAGTAGTAGGTGGTAACGTAGCTACTGGCGAAGGTGCATTGGCATTGGCGAATGCCGGAGCTGATGCTGTCAAAGTCGGAGTAGGACCGGGAAGTATTTGTACCACTCGAATCGTAGCAGGTGTTGGAGTACCTCAGTATTATGCGATACAAGCCGCATCAGAAGCTTTGAGACCTTTAGGAATTCCCGTAATCGGTGATGGAGGGATAAGGTATACTGGTGATATCGCAAAAGCATTGGTCGCCGGAGCTGATACCATAATGGCTGGTTCTTTGTTTGCTGGAACTGAAGAGGCTCCTGGTGAAACAGTAATTTATCAAGGAAGAAAATTTAAGATATATAGAGGTATGGGCTCTTTAGGTGCGATGAAAGGTGGCTCTAAAGACCGGTATTTTCAAGATGCCGAGGACGACATAAAAAAATTAGTACCTGAAGGAATCGAAGGAAGAGTACCGTACAAGGGAACCGTGGCAGAAGTTATGGTTCAATATATAGGTGGACTTCGAGCAAGTATGGGTTATGTAGGAGCACCAGACGTCTCAAGCATGCATGGTAAAAAAGTAGTTAAAATCACCGGATCAGCTATTTTAGAAAGTCATCCTCACAACATCAATATTACCAAAGAGGCTCCTAATTATTCAGTTCGTTAATGTCTTTGTTGACCCGTCAGTATTATCAATCCCAAGATGTTTTGGCTTTATCAAAAGATTTATTGGGGAAATATTTAGTGAGCAAGATCGATGGTAAAACTTGCTCCGGTATGATCGTTGAAACGGAAGCCTACAGAGCTCCAGATGACAAAGCTTGTCACGCATACGCGAATAAAAGAACACCAAGCACAGAAACCATGTTTGCCCAAGGAGGCACTTGTTACGTATATATCTGCTATGGAATCCATAATTTATTTAACATCGTTACTGGACCTAAAGACGTTGCACACGCAATCTTAATACGGGCAGTCGAACCCATCGATGGACTAGAAATCATGTCAAAAAGAAGAGGAATGCCAATCTCTAAAAAAGAATCTTGCAATGGCCCTGGAAAATTTACTAGATGCATGAACATCACTAAAACGCAAAATGGCATTGACCTCACAAAAAAATCAAGTGCACTTTACATTGAAGATCGTGGACTCAAAATCAAATCAAATCAAATTATTGCTGGACCTAGAGTTGGGATGTCAACAGCAGAAGAATGTTCAAATTGGCCTTGGCGCTTTCGAATCAAAGACAATGCTTGGACGAGTAAACCAGATGTGGTTTCCTACCCTCTTTAAATTTTTGCTCTTAACTATAATATACTTGGCTTTCGTAAAAATTTCTAATTGATACCTTTATCGTCTTAATTCCGTTTAATAGTATATGAAGCAGTGGCTGACATTCTGGATTTTCATTTTGACCTTTATAGTTGTAAATGGACAAGATGACAACTTTAATTACACCAATGATGTATATGTAGATTATATTAAGAGTGTAGAATTTGGTTTAGAAAATGCCAATTTATCCCAACCTATCATCAATCTTAATGCCACTGCGAAACTGATGTTAAAGTTCGATGACGTTTCTAATGAGTCACGTAACTTCTATTATGACATCATACATTGTGATAGAAACTGGAACCGTTCTGACATGGACAACCTGGATTATATCGATGGCTTTACTGAAGAAGATATTCGAAATGTTGAATACTCCGTAAACACCTTCGTAGAATACGCTCAATACACTTTAACGTTGCCAAACGATGACATCAAATGGACCCTTTCGGGAAATTACATACTGGTTGTTTATGAAGAAGGTGACACTAATTTTCCTGTAATTACAAGAAGATTTATGGTGGTGGACAGCCGTGTGAGAATAATTCCCCAATACCAAAGACCAAGTGATATCACCAAGTTTGATAGTCATCAAGAATTTGATTTTGAAGTAGATTTTAAAAATTTCCCTCTCCAAGATCCTTTAAGTACAATTTCCGCAGTCGTTCTGCAAAACTACAGATGGGACAATGCGATTTTCGATATCAATCCGCGATTTATAAATAGAGATCGATTGGTTTACAATTACAATAACAAAATCTGTTTTCCAGGATTAAAAGAATATCGATTTTTCGACACTCGAACTTTGCGATCTACCAAAATTGGAGTAAATGCTATCGAACTAAATGAAGATGGCAATGATGTGCTCTTAGATCTTCATGAAAATCGATTTTATAAAAGATATCTAAATGACAATGATGCCAACGGTCAAAGAATCATGTATACCGAAGACAGGCGCGACCCACTATTGAGTGCAGACTATACCAACGTGGTCTTTGTTTTGGATTCTCCCAAGGAAGAATACGAAATATATGTCGTAGGAGCTTTTAATGACTACAAGCCAAAAGAAGAACATCGCATGCAGTACAGCGAACAACGTGAAGCCTACGTTGGTGAAATATTTCTAAAACAAGGATACTACGATTTTATGTATGCCTTAAATAAAGAAGGAAAACTAGATCTCTCTGCTATGGAAGGTTCTTGGTTCGAAACCGAAAATGACTACACGATACTTATCTATTACAGTACTCTGTTTGATAGGTATGATCAGCTAATAGGAATTACATCTTTTAACTCTAATGACTTTTGATTCCCTTTTTGATTAATTTCATCGCATTCTTGATAGTCTTCATATAAATTTTTGCCTACAAAGGTGATTAAGATTTTAACTTTAGCTTAGATTTAATATCTATGGTTAAACAATTAATATTTTCAATTCTATTCATTATTTCGGCCTTAAGCGGTTCTACTCAGGAGATTTGGACTTTAGAAAAATGTATCAACCATGCATTACAAAACAACCTAAATATCTCGCAACTGAGAATTGCGGAAAAATTTACAGATCTCGACTTAGATCAAGCTAATCATGCCCGATATCCTAACCTAAATGGTGCTTCGAGTTTAAATTCAAACTTCGGTCGAACAATTGATCCCGTAACCAATGCCTTCAGCACGGAAACTTTCTTTTCGAATAATTTTTCTTTAAACTCCGGTGTGGTCTTATACAATGGAGGAAGAATAAAAAACACAATTAAACAGGCTGAAATCAGTAAGCAAGCAGCAGGTCTCGATATCCAACAAAGTGAAAGAGACATCGCTTTATTTGTGGCCAATGCCTATCTCAGCATTCTCTTCGCAGAAGAAAATCAAAAAATTATATCCAATCAATTGAGCCTGAGTAAAGAACAACTCAAGCAATTGGAAAAATTGATAAACGCAGGAACTCGACCAGCAAATGAAAGGCTTACCCTTGATGCACAAATAGCTCTAAATGAACAAAATTTGATTACCGCAAAAAACAATGTTGACAATGCTTTGCTCAATTTGAAACAATTAATGCGGATCGATGCAAACGAAGAAATAACTGTGGTAAGGCCTGAGATTAATGAGGTGAAAGTCAACTCCGATGCTGACCTTTTGAGTTTTGATGAAGTATACAATTCTGCACTTAAAACACAACCAAATATCAGAGCTTCCGAATTGGATGTCGATGCAGCACAAATTGGTGTTGATATCGCAAAATCTTCCTTGCTCCCAAGTATATCTGCTGGTGTTAGTTTAGGTACCAATTATTCCAATCGGGGAGTTAAAATTGACGGTACCGAACTTTTGTATCAAGATTTTAATATCATCTTCAACAATATGCCCACCACGCTTAGCATTGAACAAGAATCACTGGTATTCGTAGACAATCCTTATTTCTCTCAGTTGAGTGACAACTTATCCATTGGTGCAGGTGTTCAGCTAAATATTCCGATTTATAATAATCGCATTAACCACAATAATGTAGAACGTTCTAAACTGAATATTCAAAATATCGAAATAGGCAACGAAATTTTAAAAGACAACCTTAAAACCAATGTGCAACAAGCTTTGGCAGATGCCCGAACGGCAAAAAGAGCTTTAGAGGCTGCCTCCTTTAGTTTAGAAGCACAAAAAGCCGCATTCGCGAATGCGCAAAAAAGATATGATTTAGGTAACCTAAACACCTACAATTTTATCGATGCGAAAAATCAATTAGACAATGCCCAACTTAATTATGTAATTGCAAAATTTGATTACCTCTTCAAATCAAAGGTGATCGATTTTTACATGGGCTATCCATTAAAACTTAACTAATCGTAAATGGCTAGGGAAAAGAAAAAGAAACGAAAATGGCTTATATGGGTACTGCTTGGGGCATTAATCCTATTGGCAGCACTTGCATATTTTAAATCTCAATCCAAGCCAAAAGGAGAAGAGGTTACCATTGAAGAAGTTAAAAAAAGAACCATAAACGAAACTGTTTCGGCCAGTGGAAAGGTCTTTCCTGAAAAAGAAATTAAAATCAGTTCAGATGTATCTGGGGAGCTTGTAAAACTTATGGTAGAAGAAGGTGACAGTGTTGTCGTAGGACAAATTTTAGCCAAAATAGATCCTGAAGCTTATGTATCACAAGTAGAACGAGGACAGGCTTCGGTCAACAGCACTAAATCTCAAATAGCCATAAGTGATGCACAAATCCAAAGTAGCATTGCTCAAAAAGAACAAATTGTGGCTTCATTAGAAAATGCAAAAACCATCCACAAACGAAATGAGCAATTAAAAGAAGATGGTGTTATTTCAGTAGCAGAATTTGATCAAAGCTTGTCAAATTTGCGCGGCCTTGAAGCAAATCTTAGGGCGGCAGAAGCCTCTATCCAATCGGCACAAAAAAGTAAAGAAGGCTCCGAATATGCTGTTCGATCTGCTCAAGCTACATTAAAAGAACTTAAGACTTCGCTCAACAGAACGACCATTAAGGCACCTGCCTCTGGAATAGTTTCTAGCCTTTCTGTCGAACAAGGAGAACGTGTCGTTGGAACCATCCAAATGGCAGGTACTGAAATGATGAGGATCGCAAATTTAAATGCCATGGAAGTACAAGTAGATGTAAGTGAAAATGATATCCTTAGGGTTTCTGTTGGTGATCAGGTAGACATCGAGGTTGACGCGTACTTAGAGAAAAAATTTAAAGGTACGGTTACTGAAATAGCTAATTCCGCATCCAATATTGGAAATCTCACAGCGCTAAACTCTGATCAGGTTACCAACTTTATTGTTAAGGTTCGAATAGATCCAAACTCATACAAGGAGATGAATACCAAGTATCCATTTAGACCGGGTATGTCCGCCTCTGTAGATATATTTACCGAATCAGCTGGCGATGTCTTGACTATTCCTATTCAGGCAGTGACTACACGAGAGCAAAAAGATGAAAACGGTGACAATACAGATGAATTTGATGAAGTAGTTTTCGTTTATGATGCTGACACCGTAAAAATGATCAAAATAGAAACGGGTATCCAAGATGACGAATTCATCATTATAAACAATGGCCTAGAACTAGGAGATGAAGTTGTCAGTGGACCTTATTCTGCTATTTCCAAGAGATTAGAAAATGGATCTCAAGTAAGGATCAAAAAAGAGGAAGAGGAAGAGGATCAAAACGATAATTAAACTTGAGTGCATAGATGGATAATGCCATCATAATATTTATCAAAAATCAGATTGCAGGCAAGGTCAAAACCCGTATTGCCAAAGATTCAGATCATGAAACAGCGTTAGGCATTTACAAAAAGCTTTTGACGCATACGCGGAATATCACAAAAGATTTGGATTGCCACAAGTATCTATACTACAGTGAGGAAATTACAGATGACCAATGGCCTACTGAAGTATATCACAAGAAACTTCAACGTGGTATGGATCTGGGTGAGAAAATGATGGATGCCTTCATCGAGGTCTTGAGCTATCATAAAAATGCGCTTATCATTGGCAGTGATTGCATCTATCTCAGCGCAGAAATAATTAAAGACGCTTTCGATGCCTTAAATGATCATGACCATGTATTAGGTCCTGCCAAAGACGGAGGCTATTATCTATTGGGATCTAAAGAAATCCAACATGATTTATTTTTAAATATACCCTGGAGTAGTGGTCAAGAATATGAGGTCACCAAAAATCGCATCATCTCATCTGGAAAATCTTTGAAAGAACTTCAAGTATTGCAAGACATAGATCATTTAAAAGATTGGGAAGAATTTTTATTAAGTCAGCCCTAAGCCTAATATTAATAGATGCACATAAAGAATAGTGATATACATGACCTTGATAAAATTTTCGAACTGTATCGAATCGCTACGGCTTTTATGAAATCCAAAAATCAGGTACATTGGCCAGAATTTTCTCAAGATTTGATCATCAAAGAAATTGAAGAAAATCGTCAGTGGAAAATTATGATTGAAGATCAAGTAGTTGGGGTTTGGGCCACTACATTTGATGATGAATTGATATGGGGAGAAAAAAACAATGATCCATCAATCTATATTCATAGAATCGCAAGCGACCCCATTTTTAGGGGAAGAGGACTCGTCCAAAAAATTGTTGACTGGGCACGAGACTACTCCAAACAAAATGGTCTAAAATTTATTCGCTTAGACACCGTTGGCAATAATGAGGGTTTAATCAAGCATTACACAAAATGTGGATTCGAATATTTGGGCAGCTATAAATTACAAAACACCACGGGATTACCTGCCCATTACAATGATGGAGATCTCTGTCTCTTCGAAATTGATCTTAGCTAAGATTTTGCCCCCTTACGAATAGCTTTATTGGGTTTCGACCTTTACATTATGTCCGCCCAACATTTCCAAATGTTTACCTACATTAAAATCATCTTCCGAACCAAATTGGGACTCTCTTAGCTTTCCATGTTCCTGTCTTTGTACACTTCTTGTAAATCGCCGTATGCTTTCTGGAGTGTCCAAGATAAGACCGGGTATTGATTTATTTGTCCCGTCATCATTTTTTGCAACCATGGTAAAATAAGATGAGTTACAATGTCTTACATATCCTTCTCTCACATTTTCCGACTCTACACGCATCCCAACCACCATCGAAGTATTACCAGTATAATTCACCGATGCCTTGATGGTCAACAATTCCCCTACCTCGACCGGATTTAAAAAATCCACCTTATTGACAGATGCTGTTACGCAATATGCCCCAGAATGTTTGCTAGCGCAAGCAAAGGCTACCTGGTCCATAAGATTTAAGATATGACCTCCATGTATTTTTCCACTGAAATTAGAATGCGCCGGCAACATCAACTCTGTAATACTTACCTGAGAATCAGATGCCTTTTTAAATTTTTTCACTTAACAAAATTTAAAAGAAAGTTAATTAAAATACCCAAGACTAAGATGGCGTTAGATTATTTTAAATTGCACTTAAAGTTAATCTACTACTTCATGAAAAGAACCACTTTCAGCGTTTTCCTAGTTTGCATTTTTTTCACCATTTCCATCGGACAGGATCAAGATTTTTCGTTTGAACCGAAGGAGTATGGCGCAGGAAATTCAATTGGTTTGTCACTTATTGGAAATGGTGTCATCGGATTTACAATGAAATTTGCCAATGAAGGAAAAAATCAAATAGACCTTACTGCTTCACTGTCCAACAGAGTAGAAGGCATACAAAATGGAAATGATTTTGAGGTAGTCAATGTGTATTATGGTGTGGCATTTTCTGGTGCTTATAACTTTTTCATGGGATCAAATTACAAACGGCGGAAGGATAAAGTCATAAAAAACTATCTGGGACTCAAAGCACTCCTTGTATCTCGCAACTCCATTGAAACAGGATTCGCCATCAATTGGCATAGAGAGGCTTTTCGAAGAAATGAAAATAAATATTCTCGGGGATTAGATTTGGGGATACAATATTTAGGCGTATTTGGTGGAGAGATAATTGGCCCGACAGGAGAAATTTTCAACGGTGGCCCAAATATTTATATACGAGTTGATTGGAATTGGTTCAGATAAAAAATTAATGACAGACAACTATCTAAGCAGCATCAAAAAGCAATTTGAATTTGCAAAATCACTAGGAGAAAAAACCTTCGAGCAATTAGAAGAAGATGCGCTTTTTTGGAGATACAACGAAGAGAGCAATTCGATTGCAATTATAGTAAATCATTTGGCTGGCAACATGCTAAGCAGATGGACCAATTTTTTAAGTTCGGATGGAGAAAAACAATGGCGTAAAAGGGAACAAGAATTTGAAGAAATTATTCAAAATAAAACAGAATTGATTGCTAAATGGAATGAAGGGTGGAATTGTTTATTTAATGCAATCAATCAAATTGATGAATCTAATTTTAGCCAAGTAATCTACATCCGAAACCAAGGACACACCATTATAGAAGCCCTCAATAGACAGCTTGGACATTATTCATATCACCTTGGCCAAATCGTCTTTATTGGAAAGATGATCAAAAGAAATAATTGGAATAGTATATCAATCCCGAAAGGTGGATCTGAAAAATATAATCAAGAAAAATTTTTGAAAGAAAAATCAAAGGCACAATTTACAGATGAATTCCTAAATAAAAACAGGAATAAATAAAGCAGCAAAAAGGATCAATATCATAATCGATAGAAGGTTTAAAATAAAACCAGCTCGAGCCATTTGTTTTACTTCGATTAATCCACTCGCAAATACGATCGCATTGGGTGGAGTTGCCATAGGAAGCATAAACGCACATGAAGCAGCCATCGTTACAGGGATTAAAACGTGTAAAATAGATGTATCGAGACCCAAGGCTATTCCAGCCACGACTGGACAAAATATTGCCACCAAAGCAACGTTACTCATTAACTCAGTCATAAATAAAACAATAGCGATCAATGCTGAAATAACCAAAAGCATGGCTACACCGGATTGATTTTGTACGAGTTGTCCAATAAAATCAATCACTCCTGCTTTCGAAAGACTACTCGCCAGAGCAAGGCCTCCTCCAAATAGAATTAGAATTCCCCATGGAAGTTTGACAGTATCATTCCAAACCAAAGTAAATTCTCCGGTTCGATAATTAAATGGCAAAGTAAACAGACAAAATGCCGCCAACAAACTGATTCCGGTATCTGATAAGTTTAAACTTGGAAAATATCGATTGATGTAAATCCGCGAAATCCAAAGAAAAATCGTAGCAGCAAATATCCAAAGGACACGCAGTTCTTTACCTTTTATCTTCCCTAATTTGTTGAGTTCATTTTCTATCAATACGGCAGTGTCCTCTCTAAAACTCAATTGATTTGGATAAATCCATTTTACTAATACGAAGTATATTATCACGAGCATGATTAAGGAAAAAGGCACCCCTATAAGCATCCATTGTAAAAAAGATATTTGGATTCCATAGGTGTTTTCGACGAAACCAACCATGACCGTATTTGGTGGTGTACCAATAATCGTTGAAACCCCTCCGACATTCGCCGAAAAGGCAATCGCCAACATGATACTCAAGGCAAAATTTGAATCATCTTTGGTAAAGCCATCGTCGTCATTTTTGAGCAGTTCAATAACTGAAAGAGCTATTGGGAGCATAACCACAGTCGTGGCTGTATTTGATATCCACATACTTAAAAATGCCGTTGCCAGCATAAATCCAAGAATAATTCTATTAGGACTCAGGCCAGTGTAATTCACGATCGTTAATGCAATTCTTTTATGTAGACCAACCTTCTCAAGTGCTAAGGCCATAACGAAGCCGCCAAAAAACAAAAATACAATCGGGCTACCATAGTTAGCTGCAACCGTTTTGATATCTGCAAGCCCAATCAAAGGAAAAATCGTAAGTGGAATAAGTGCAGTTACAGAAATCGAAACTGATTCGGTGATCCACCAGATAACCATCCAAGCCGCCACAGCCAAAACAGGATCAGCAGCCTCTGTGAGCAAAGTACCTTTCCAGTTAAATAGGATCAAAAAAAACATTGGCCCAAGAATAAGGCCGACCTTTTTAACGATCGAAAATTTTGATGATTTTAATGTCGAGGAAGCATCCACTTTTTAGGTGATTATCCCTTTGCACGAATGTGGATATAGGCTCTTAAATCTTCCAACTGTTGATTGGTCATTTTTTCTTCGGTGTATTGCGGCATGTAAGACCTTCTTCCTGATTTTACCGGAACACCCCATCTTGCAACCTGATATAATGAATGCGGATGATACGTAGACATTTTTTTGTTGAGGTGTTTAAAGCTCATACGAGAATTGTCCAAATGCAAATAAGAATATCGCTGATTTTCGTGGCAGTGTAAACAACTATTTTCGTAAATCATTTTTCCATTTTGTGGATCTTTTCGCACGCCTTCATACCCTTTTGATCTATCGAATGGAGGTACAACAAAATGTGCATCTGCTCCCTTTTTATACTTTGACTTTATAATTTCAATTTTACGTTCTCTCGCATTTCGAGAATTATCTACTTCCTCTAAAGTCGCAATTTCATCTGGAGTAAAAATAAGATCAGACATCTTCAGGTCAATTTCCCATAGATATGCCAAAATAGATTCGATTTCCCAATCTGCCAATTCCCTACCCTGAGCACATTCAATGGCACAAAGTTGTATTGCACCTCTAAGATCGTACCTCGCTGGTTTTACAAGATCGCCGTATTTTTTATCGTAGTCCCCATTGTAAAAACTTTCTCGATTTACAGCACCATGAAGTGTTGTACCCTGTAAAAAAGGAACGCCGATATCATTGGTATACTCCAATCTACTTTGGGGATCTGGGTTAGCTAAATCAACTTCTTCTTTGACTACATTGTGACAAGATGTACAAACAAAGTGTTTGCTTTGCTTTTTAGAATTTCTCCCATCTCCTTTATAAAAGCCTTCTTTAACCAATTTTTCACCGACTTCTGCTGAAACACCTTTTAGAGAAAAATCGGGCTTTCGACTCTGGTCATATTCACCTAATTCTTCCAGCACATCATTTACTGATCTGTCAGCGGCAACAGAAAGCGGACTGGGATTACTCAAGTAAAAAATCCCGCTAAGCAGTATTAAACTAATGACTACGGATTTCATATTAATTAAGCGTAAATAATCTTGAAATAGTGAATCCTAATCTAAATTCACCGTCTCCCCAACTAGAACTAGAGTACGGAATAAAATCTGTTTCGGATAAGCCTCTAGAATTAGTAAAATTCATTTGAAAGACATGACCTCCGCCTGTTTCCCATTCGATACCGAATCCAATCGGATTGTAGTACTCAAATTCTTCATCGCTTCTCAGTTCTGAAAATGGGAAATTTGCATCGATTAAAAGACCAAGAGATTTGGTCATTTGTATTCGAGCGGCACCACCTAAACTAACAAGGTCATTTTTATCTGATTGAGAAACTAAATTTCTATATGTCCATGCTCCGTTAAATTGTAATGAAATTCGGTTAGATAACTTTTTCGATAAGATAAAAGATGCGTGATATGCCATCCTATGGGCAAATTTTTGAAAATTAGCAAGAGTACCACCACCGTCCACTCTTGGCATTGTCGAAAGACTGGTGACACCTACCACTGCCAAACTAAACGGTTTGTTGCCATTAATTTCTTGCTGCATCAAATTGATCTTAATCAAACCATTTAGATTTTGACGTAATTCGTTTGAACCTTTGGTACGATTTATACCGATCATCATTTTTTCATTTACTCCATATTCAAATCCGATGAGTACATCTGATGCGTCTTCCAAACCATAAAAATTTTGCCATCCTCCGCTTTGACCTCCAATATCTCCGAATCTATGTCCGATTCGAAAGTCGAGTTTTCCAGCAGGTAAGACTTCTGTAGAATGCGAATTTATGACCCGAGTATCTTTAAAGATTTGGAAGACAGCTTCTTGCGCAAAGGCAGTTAGTCCAAAAAATATAAAAATTAAGGGTAAGACAATTTTTTTCATGATCTTAATTTTCTAAATAACCTCCTTGAGCCCAACATTCAAAAGCCATTATTTCCGCTTCAGTTAATACTTTAGGACCATCGGCAAAATCTGGTGGCATATCACCGTTTCTGATTTCAGTTAAAAAAGTAGTGCCCACCTCACCTGAAAGGGTTTCGTAGGAGGTGTAATCTCCTTGACCAAAGCCAGATGAGTGACAACCTGTGTAAGCACAAGTCGCGTTTATTAAGCCTTTTATTTCTTGATCATAGGTAGGATAATCCGTGTCATCACATTCGACGTCCATTACTTTATCTCGCGAACAAGAAAATATTAATAAACTGAAAGTCAATAAAATCAAAAATTTTTGAACAAATTGCATATGAAATGTTGTTAGTACATACATCGTCAAAATGTAAATTTAAAATATTTAAAATATCTATATATGTATCCTGTTGAATTAACTACCCCAATGTCGAAAGATCTCACTGATTTTGGCTTTACCAGCCTTACATCAATAGAGCAAGTCAATCAAGTTTTGGATAAATCGGATGGAACAATTTTGGTTGTGGTCAATTCTGTTTGTGGATGCGCTGCGGCAAACGCACGTCCAGGTGCTAAAATGGCCATTCAAAACGAAAAACGTCCATCACAATTATTTACAGTATTCGCAGGTGTAGACAAAGAAGCCACTACACGAGCTAGAGAGTATATGCTTCCATATCCTCCTTCTTCACCTTCCATTGCTTTATTTAAAGATGGAAAGCTGGTTCATATGTTAGAACGTCATCACATTGAAGGACGCTCCGCACAAATGATATCAGAAAATTTGGTTGAGGCATTCAATCACTTTTGCTGATTAATCAACAATAATTTTTCGGATTTTATAAAAGCCATCAAAACCAATTTTTATAAAATAAGTACCTGCCGTTAGATCGCTTACATCTACGGTGAAGGTATGTTGTCCCATTTTAAATGCACCTTCAAAACCTTCTTTAACTTTAACACCTAGTGGATTAATCAACTTCCACTGAACCTCTGTGTCTAGTCCCATATCCATCTCAACTGTAAACTGGTCACTTGCAGGCTGAGGAAAAGCTGTAAGTAAAACATCTCTAGCAGCTAGTAGTGTTGATGGATCATGAATTCCAGCATCTAAGTCCATAAAATCAACATTATGGGCTAAAACAATTAAAGCTGTTTCTCCTGTAGAAGGGTTAGGATCACTATCTATCATATCATCAGTTCCTTGATCCATAGCACTATGAATATAACCTGGAGGCAAATCATAAAACCTGAGCGAATAAGTCCCTTGTTTTAAACTATTGAATTCGAAAAATCCATTGGCATCAGTTGTGGTCGTTTCTAAAACGAAGAAGGTTCCTAATCGAAGATCAACTTTTACGCCTTCGATCCCTGGTTCATTGGCATCTTGAATTCCATCTTTATTCAAATCATCCCACACAAAATCACCGATTCGAGATGGTAGGAAGAATCCTGCATCCATGTCCGTATCAGCTTCTCCGGGAGCAAGGTTAAATATATTTGTAGCAAATGGGGCAATGATTCCCATTATATCAGAATCTAAGGTATCGTCTCCTCCTTGATCCGCATCTGATGGCATGTATCCCATCGGTGGAGTAAACAAAATATAATAGTTACCTGATGCCAAATTGCCAAAGTTGTAAAACCCGTTTACGTCACTCATTGTGGTGGCAATCAGCACATCATTTTCGTCATATAGTTCAATTACTACATTTTCTAATCCCGGTTCTGATGGATCTTGTATTCCGTCACCATTAAAATCCACCCAACAATAATCACCCACTTCACTCGGATCCAATTGAATACCTGCATCAATGTTATCGATCATTTGTCCGGACATCAAATCAAAGTCATCCGTTGTGCCTGTACCATTTGATCCTGTCACATCCGAATCTAATTCGTCATCAGCACCCTGATCCGCATCCGAAAAATCAGATCCTGAGGCTGAAAACCTCAAATAGTATTCTCCAGGAGGGACATTAAAAAAGCTATAATATCCTGGATTTCCTTGAGCGTCATTGGTTGTAAAATTGATGTCAACCATTGATCCAGAAGCTGTAAAGAGACGAACCATAACGTCATTGGTTCCTGGCTCTGTCGCATCCTGAATTCCATTTCCGTCAAGGTCAGACCATGCAAAATCACCAATGGTACCATAGAAGTAGTAAGCCCCACAAACCGCAGCAATGGAACCATTGTTTAGATCAAGGTCATCCGTTGTGTAGAGACCATTGGCATCAGACTCTAATAAATCATTTGAACCTTGATTCACTAGAGTACTAACTGCCCCATTCGGGAATTCGAATTCAACATAATACATATCTGGAGCCACGTTGGGAAAATTGTAAAAGCCATCATTTCCATTTGAATCCGTATTGGTCATTTGAGAACCGACCAATACACCATCAGTTGTAAATAGATTTACTGTTGTCCCATTTAAATAAATATCTCCCGTATCCTTAAGTCCGTTTCCGTTGACATCATGAAAGGCAAACCCACTCAAACTTATTTCATCTTCCTCAATCACCCCTGCGTCAATATTGGTAATATTTAACCCTGAAGTCAAATTAAAAGGTGCTACTGCACTTGTTATAGAAGCAGTTTGGAATACATCAGAATCCACGTTGTCATTTGTCCCAGCATCTTGAATTGTAAATTCATAACCAGCAGGAGTTGTAAAAACTAAGGTGTAAGTATTTGGTACCACATCCATGAAAGAATAAAATCCAGCTGAGTTTCCGTTATTCTGTGTAATTGTATTCGCAACTTGCATTCCATTGTTGTCTATGAGCTGAACCGTCACACCATTCAGCCCGCTTTCTATCATGTCTTGAATTCCATTTTGATTGGCATCAATCCAAACTCGGTCACCAATGCTTCCATATCTGAATAATCCGGCATTTACATTCGTAAATACGTCATTAGAAACAATGCTGATCACATCCGTTGTACCAGGACCATTTAATTCTGTTACATCGGAATCTGCTGTGTCATCCATCCCAATATCTGCAGGACTAAATATTTGTTCCAGACCAGGACTAAATTCTACATAGTAGTCTCCAGGTTCAACATCATCAAATACATAGACACCATCTGGATCGGTAGCTGTACTTTCTATCAGCATTCCTGAAATATCAAATAATTGGACCCCTATACCCTCTAACATACTCTCCCCTGCAACTTGAATACCATCCGCATTAAAATCTCTCCAGACCATACCGCTGATCAATCCCGAGCCCATAAAAACAACCCCTGCATCGATGTCCACGGTGCTCATACCTGAGGCCAACATAAATGGATTGGTAAAGCCCAAATTTCCAGCATTGTTATCTGCGTCCGAGTCAATTGACTCATCCATTCCAACATTAGAAGCTGTAAACTGATAATCATCAGGCATATCAAATCTAATCTGGTAAATACCTGGTACTTGATTGATAAACATATAATTACCCAAAGCGTCGGTTGCGGTAATTGCGACAGGACTACCATTTTGATTAATCAAAGTTACACTAACACCTATTAAGCCATTTTCATTATTGTTATTTAATCCATCTCCATTGCTATCGACCCAGACCTGATCTCCAATCGTAACATATTGGAAAATACCCAAATCAACATTGGTGATTGCCCCTTGAGCGGGAAGATTAATATTACTTGTTGTATTTAAACCATTGGCGTTATTTACATCAGAATCAATGGCATCATCATTTCCAACGTTGGGCAAGGTTACATTGAATGAACTTGGCACTTCAAACTCAACATAATAGACACCGCTAGGCAACTGATCAAATACATACTCTCCATTCGCATTGGATGTAGCTTGATCGACAAGTACATCATTTGAATCATACAACTCAACGACAACTCCAGGATAGGGCGTATCCATCATTTCATTTAAACCATTTGCATCGCCATCGATAAATACCATCCCCGAAATCGAACCATTTACGACTTGAAATCCAGCATCTATATCCTCATTATTGTCAAGATAAGCCAGCGTAAAAATATTGGTAGAACCTGGACCAAATACCTCTTCGATATCAGAGTCATTGGATCCATTTCCAGCATTTGCAATGGTTGGGATATTACCTGCGATTGCATCAAATATGATGTAGTAATCTCCAGTGAGCAACATATCGAATTGATATTGACCACTTGAATTGGTAGTTTGCT
This sequence comes from Saprospiraceae bacterium, assembly GCA_020631135.1. GTDB lineage: Bacteria > Bacteroidota > Bacteroidia > Chitinophagales > Saprospiraceae > JAHDHU01. The sequence continues at coordinate 53,508 of JAHDHU010000010.1, forward strand.
GATCTATCATGATTCCTCCATCATCAAAAAGACTAACCACAACGCCCTCAATACCCATCTCATTTGAATCTTGAATACCGTCACCATTTTCATCAAGCCAGACATAATCCCCGATCTGAGAAAACCCATATAAACCAGCATTGATGTTTGTCAAACTTTGATCGGGCATTAGGGAGATAATATCTGTAGAGCCAGTGACGACATCATTGGTTACCGCAGATTCAAAACCTTGAGGTGAAAAAATCAAATTACTAGAGTTCTCAAAGACGATATAGTATTGACCTGAGGTTAATCCATCGAAGATGTATGTACCATTGGCATTTGTATCTGTTGTTGCTACAAGGGATCCTGAAACATCAAAAAGCTGAACCATGACATTTGGACGAACTGATTCGTTCATCGTAAAAAATCCGTCTGCATTAAAATCATTCCAAACAACTCCTGAAATAGAGGATGATAATTCTTTAAATCCGAAATCAAGATTATCACGTTGTTGACCGGAAGTTAGATTAAAATCATTGCTAGCGTAAAAAGCTCCTGCATCCATTAAATCTCTACTGTCATTGTTTCCGTTTCCTGCATTAGGAATGGAAGGTTCCAATTCAGGATTTTTTGTCAAGCTTAAACTATAATTTCCTGGAACCAAGTTATCAAATATGTACATCCCCGAAGCATCAGTAAGCGCATTTTGCTGCATTCCCGTATTGGCATTTATTAAAGTTATCATCAAGCCTTGGATTCCGTTTTCTGATGCATTCTGGATTCCATTAGCATTTGTATCTAACCAAACATAGTCACCAACAGAACCAAATCTATAACACCCTCCATCAATCGACATAAGATTTTGACTCGCTGCTATATTAAACAAATCAGTTGAACCCGTACCATTTGCATCGCTGATATCAGAATCATTGCCTAAAGGAGAAATTTGATCATTTCCATCTAGATTAAAAACAACATAGTAATCTCCTGGAACGACATTCATAAATACGTATTGACCATTTTGATTGGTTGAAGTACTTTTCACCAATTGATCATTTTGGTCGAATAATTCTACCTCAATATCTGACTTAGGATCATCAGAATTATCCATAATTCCATCCGCATTGTTATCAATAAAGGCCTGTCCTGAAATGCTCCCAAATAAAAACTGGAAACCGAAATCCCAATTCTGTTGATCTTGTCCTGAGATCAAAGTAAACATTTCACTTTCGTAGATATTTCCTACTTCATTGAGAATTCTACTATCATTGTTACCATTGCCAACATTTGCAATAGTTGCTTGATAATTTGTAATTTTTTCGATTTCAATTTGATAATCACCAGGCAATAAATCAGCAAATTGATAAAAACCCATACCGTTAGAGGTTGAAGTACTCGCCGCCCCAGTGTTTAGGTTTCGTAAAACGACTTCTACCTGTCCCAAGCCCATTTCAAGAGGTCCTTGAATTCCATTTTCATTTAGGTCTAACCAAATGTAGTCACCTATAGAAGCATACTTAAAACAACCCCCATCAATATTTTCAACTGTTTGACTTGGTGCAACAGCAAAAAGATCAGTTGAACCAGTACCATTTGCATTACTAATGTTAGAATCATTTCCACTAGGAGAAACTTGTTCGTCAGCTTCCAATTCAAATACTACATAATAATCACTCGGTATAACGTCACTAAAAGTATACATCCCGTTAGCATTGGTAAATGTACTTTGAACCAAAGCACCACTTGCTCCGTACAACTCTACCGTCAATCCACTTTTTAATTGATCATTCGCATCGAAAATACCATCAGCATTAACATCTACAAAAGCCATTCCTGAGATACTTCCAAATAAAAATCCAAATCCAAAATCTCTGTTTTGCAAACTCTGACCTGAAACCAAACTAAAGGTTTCACTCTCATATTGATTTCCAGCATCATTTAATCCTCTACTATCATTGAAACCTGTTCCTGCGTTGGCAACCGTTGCTTGCAGATTAGGGAATTTATTTAGACTTATTTGATATTCACCCGGCAATAGATTGTCAAAACCGTACAACCCTTCGTCGTTGGTAGTGGTACTAGTTACCATGCCGGTATTGAGATTATTTAGCTTTATTGCAAAATTTGGTATACCCATCTCTAATGAGCCTTGAATTCCATTTTGATTTAGATCAAGCCAAACATAGTTTCCGATTTCTGCAAATCTGTAGCAACCGCTATTTACAGAATTTACATTCTGAGAAGGTAAAACAGAAAACTGATCTGTACTTCCAACACCATTTGCTCCAGTAACATTGGAATCATTCCCAGAAGGTGCGTATAATTCATCTGGGGATAATTCAAAAACTACATAGTATTCACCTGGTATCACATCCGTGAAACTATATTGACCATTAGATGAAGATGAAGTCATCGCTAACTGAGTGCCGGTTTGATCAAACAACAAAACATTTACATCAGCTTTTCCAGATTCATTGCTATTTAAAAATCCATCTGCATTTAAATCTTCCCAAGCAATTCCAGAAATGGAGCCGAAAAGAAACTCAAAACCAAAATCCTGATTATTCGTCATCATTCCAGATGTTAGAATAAATGCTTCACTTCTATATTGATTACCGTCATCTATCAATGTTCGGCTATCATTGTTACCATTACCACTATTAGAAATTGTGGGACTTAGATTGGAATTTTTAGGCAATAAGATTTCATATTCACCAGGAATTAAATCATCAAACAAATAATTACCATTGTTATCCAGAGTCGAATTTTGAACACTCCCGCTTGACACATTACGTAAGGTTACCACAGAGTTGGACAATCCGCTTTCTGCACTGTTTTGAATGCCATTTTTATTCAAATCAATCCAAACATAATTTCCAACCGAAGCAAATTGATAATATCCTGCATCCACACCTGTAAGATCCTGATCAGTTGTTAGGGAAATTAAATTTGTAGAACCAAGTATAATCGAAGAACTGACATCAGCATCAGCAGCAAAATCTGAGAAATTATAATCTTGTGGTAATTCAAATATCACATAATAATCACCCGGATTAAGTTCTTGAAAATCATAATATCCTAAAAAATCTGTGACCGTATTCCCTACTAAGTTTCCAGATGAATTATATAACTCTACATCTATACCCGCCAAACCATCTTCAGAGTCATTAGTACTAGAAGCATCATTGTCCAGCCAAGTCAATCCACTAATTGAAGAAGGTGTAAATTGGAAACCGAAATCTAAGTCATTCCTTCCGTCACCTGAACTTATGGTAAATTCAGAGCTTTGATAATTTGAGCCACTCATATTTAAAGAACGACTATCATTTTGTCCATTACCGACCTCTGGTTCCGTAGCGATATATTGAGGGTCTTTTTCTAATTGTATATAATATGTACCTGGTACGATTTGCTGAAAATTATAAAAGCCATTGTTATTCGTAAATACAGAAATGCTTTGATTGGTTAATGAATTAATCAGACTTATTTCAACTCCTGAGAGGCCAATTTCATTATTTCCTTGAATTCCATCACGGTTTTCATCCAACCACAAATAATCTCCAATTGTAGCAAATTGGTAATATCCTGCATTGATATTTTTTATTGCTTGATCTACACCCAAAGCGATAAGATCTGTTGATCCTAGAGTTATCAAATTGGTGACTTGAGAATCATTGTCTGAAGTTGTAAAAACGTAGTCTTCAAAGTTTCCAAATACGAGATAATAATTTCCCGGATTAAGCAATTCAAAAATATAAGCGCCATTTTGATCCGTTATCTGAGAAGCAATCAATACTCCAGATTCAGAAAAAAGAGACACCTCTATACCCTGTATCAAATCTTCAGATTCGAATATCCCATTTGCATTTGGATCGACCCACGCAAATCCTTCTATTGAACTCGGCTTGTACTGAAATCCAAAATCGATATTATTTATATCCATTCCCGAAAGGACATCTATCCCTGAGTACGTGTAGTATGGACCTTGATCTATTACTGGCCGGCTATCATTATTGCCGTTACCCTGATCAGCCGGACTTGGAATCAGTTCGTCTTCATTGTGAACTAGTATCGAATGATTGCTTGGAATGAGTTGATCAAATTCGTAAAAACCGTTGGCGTCCGTTGTATCAAATTCAAAGGTAAAGTTGACATTGTCTACAAGTCGAACAACAATATTTTCTAGTCCGTTTTCATCAGGATCTTGAATACCATCTCTGTCTAAATCCAGCCATACATAATCACCGATTGAAGCGAATTCGAAGTAACCCGCATTGACATCTGTCAAATCTTGATCAGGCATTAAACTGAAAACATTAGTTGCTCCCGAGCCCATCGCATTGGTCACATCTGAATCACCGAGTTGCGTAAAATTAAGATGGGACGGTTTCTCAAACATCACATAATAATCTCCAGGATTGAGGTTTTCAAAAATATAATTTCCACTTGCGTTCGTAATTTGACTTGTTATCAAATTGTCGTTCGAATCAAATAAATTGACCTCGATACCTGAAATGATGACATCCATTACGAAAAGGCCATCTCCATTACTATCCAACCATGTAAATCCTGCGATTGAACTCGGCTTATATTGAAATCCAAAATTTAGGTCAACAACCTCATCTCCTGAACAAATCACAATCTCATAAATAAACTTATTGTTGTTTTCGAGCAATAGATTGTGGTCATCAGAATCGGTCGTTTGAAGAAAATCTGAAGTTGTAGTTAACTCTAAAACATAGTTTCCGGGCGTAATGTTCGGAATAGAGTAAAAACCATTTGCTAAATTGGTGCTATAATAAACCGATCCGTTTTGATCAATTAAGTTTATTTGGATATTCTCCATTCCTTCCTCATCTGAGGAAATTAATCCATCTCGATTTAGGTCTAACCATGTGAATCCATTGATGCTTCCATATTGAAACACACCAGCATCTAAAGTCAAATCTTGATCTAAAAAGTTTACAAAATAGATTCCATCGGCATTAAAATCACTATCTATATTATCATCTTGACCTTGATCAATTGGAGAGATCAAAAATTCATTCGGCATTGATACTACGACTGAATATTGATCATTTATCAAATCTTCAAAAAGATACATTCCATCATTTCCCGTGACGGTCGATTGCACCAAAACACCATTTGCATTTAAAACTGAAACTTCTACACCACTCAATAATGACTCTGACAAATCTCTTATTCCATTGGCGTTTTTATCATTCCACAAAGTCCCAGAAATATCATTTAGTTTGAGCAATCCAACGTCGAGACTCGTGATATTTTCACCCGGATTAACAAAAACATAATCGCTGGTAAGAGCGCCAAGAATTTCATTTAGATCAGAATCTAAATTATCGTTACCGACATTTGCACTCGTGGGTAAGTAATCTTCGAGACCTACTAACTGAATAAAATATTCTTCGCTTTCTAAATTCTCAAATAAATAAAATCCATTTTGATCTGTGGTGGTTTGTTCTATTAGTTTACCGGAAACATCAAACAAATAAATCACTACTCCTTCTATCCCGGGTTCTCCAAACTCTTGAATTCCGTTGATGTTTCGGTCTTCCCAAACATAGTCTCCAATGCTTCCCAAACGACAATCTTCCATGGTAAAATACGAACAACAGGTTTGATTGGTTCCATTTGGTGTCACGCATAATTCAAAGGTCCCGATTTCAGGATCAACTGGAGCGATGACAATTACATTTTCATCTTCACTCTGAGAAATGGCAACAAAATCATTTGGTATGTCCCAAGTATAAGTTCCTACACCGGCAAGTTCTGGGACAGATGCGATGATACAAGCATGATCTAGGCAAACAGAATATGGAGGTTTATAATTAACCTCAATATAAACTCGATCTATTTGAGCGGTTAGGCTTTGGTTGTGAGTATTTTTTATTTGAATTTGAAAACCAAAATTAGCATTGTTTATTTGTTGTGCTGATAAAGACAAATTCCAATCAAACCAACCAGCTCCGTATCTCCACAATGACTTTTGCTCAGACCAAGCAGTACCAAAAAATTCGTTTTGAGCTCCGTTATATGTTGATGATGATCCACCATAGAGCAAGTTTACATTAACATCTGTTGCTGATTCATCTTCGCTTTTTCCTTCGACGTAAACAGAAATCCCATAAATCATTGAGCCTTCAGGAATTCTTAAGCCGAAATTTGAAAAACTTAGTAATTCTGAGTTTTCATTTGGGCCCAATTGAGTGGTGATGTACTTATCATCTGAGATAATTCCATTTTCAAGACCTTGCCATTCTTGAGCATTGGTTGAGCTCTGAACGATAGTTCGATAAGATTTTGTCCTTATGGCATCATTTGTATTTGTCGGAAAATTAATTTCACAAGATTGTGCAAATGGTGCAGTATCAAGTGCTATAACTCCAGATACCAATAGCAAAGACAATAATTTCCAGAAGAAATTCATATGTGTAATAAATCTTGGTTGATAAATCAAACAGATCTATTATCAATAGGCAGGTCATTCAAAGATACATATAAATAATTATAATATGAGATTTTTACATATCTAATTACGATGGTGAAAATGAGGCATTGAGATTCAATTTACCTTATCAAAATGGCATCAAAAGAAAAGGACTCAACAAAAAATATGCAGAGTCCTTTTATAAAAATAGAATAAACAGTTTTAGGCAGCTTCGGATGTCGATTCGTGTGCCTTAACCAAAGCAGTTTTAATATCTGGTGTGACGGGGATAAATTCGGCGAAGTCTCTGCTAAATTTCGCTTTCCCTTGTGTTAAGGATCTTAATGAAGAGGAATATTGATACATTTCAGCTAAAGGTATCTTTGCATGAATTTTTTGTTGATTACCTG
>JAHDHU010000011.1 GCA_020631135.1 Saprospiraceae bacterium
AATTAAAAAGAAATAAGATCATAACCCCTTTGTTAACCTCCAGCTGCTAGTGTTTTAATACTAGCAGCTTTTTTTTGTCTCACATCTTAGTTATAGTTTTACATAATGGCCAAAAAGAAATCCAAGAAAAAGCAATCTCACAAAGTGCCTAAAGAAAGCTTTGTCAAACCCACAAATTTGGGATTTTGGGGCAAATCTAAATTGCATTACCTCATAATTGCCATATTTAGTTTTTTACTTTATGCCAATACGATAGGACACGATTATACCCAAGATGATGCCATCGTTATTTACGACAACATGTACACCCAGCAAGGTGTACAAGGTATTCCTGGATTACTACAAAAAGATACTTTCTTTGGATTTTTTAAAACTGAAGGAAAAGCAAAATTAGTTTCAGGAGGTCGTTATAGACCATTGACTCCTGTTATGTTTGCCGTTGGCTGGGAGATATTTGGAAATAATCCAACTGTTGGACATCTCCTAAATATTTTTTGGTATTCCCTTTTGGCAATGTTTTTATTTGCTTTTTTAAAAGCGCTTGTGGTCAATCAAAAGCCAAATAGCACTAATATGCTATTGGTATTTTTGGCAACCTTACTTTTCGTAGCTCATCCAATACATACCGAAGTAGTGGCCAACATAAAGGGTAGGGATGAGATCATGGCTCTATTGGGGAGTATTTTGGCAGGATATCTGATTTTGGATAATAAATTTAAAACTTGGCTAAACGGGATTATCGTTGGTGTTATATTTTTTCTTGCCTTGATGTCGAAAGAAAACACCATTACCTTTTTAGGTGTGATGCCCTTGGCACTTTATCTATTTCGAAATCTCTCGATTGTTCAAATTGTCAAAAAGACCACTCCCTTATTTGTAGCAACGATTGTTTTTTTAATTGTTAGAACTTCGGTCTTAGGATTCGATTTTGGTGGAACTCCGAGTGAATTAATGAATAACCCATTTTTAAAAGTTATTAATGGTCAATATGTGGATTTTAGTTTTTCCGAGAAAGCCGCAACGATTATTTTCACCCTAGGAAAGTATTTACAACTTCTAGTCTTTCCAGTACAGTTGACTCATGATTACTATCCATACCAAATTCCAATTATGGATTTTGGAAATTGGCAAGTTTGGTTATCCATTCTGACATATCTTGTCCTGGGATTTTTTGCAGTCTTTAAATTTGGCAAAAAATCCATTCCAAGCTTTTGTATTCTGTACTTTTTTATGACGCTTTCTATTGTATCGAATATTGTTTTTCCTATAGGTACAAATATGTCTGAGCGCTTTTTGTTTATGCCTTCCGTTGGTTTTGCTTTGCTCCTGGCCATTATGTTGGTTAAGTATGTTTTTAAAAAATTTGGCACTCTTCCTTTCGCGATTTTATGTGGAAGCATTCTTATTTTGTTTTCTGCTAAAACCATTACTAGAAATATGGTTTGGAAAGATGACTTTACACTTTTTCAAACCGATGTAAAAACTTCGACAAATTCGGCAAAAGTGTTAAATGCAGCGGGAGGTTCTTTACTAGCTAAAGTTGAAACCGAAAAAGATCCTCAAAAAAAGATTCAAATGGCTAACGAAGCCATCGTTCATCTACAGAAGGCAATCAAACTCCATCCTGCATATCGCAATGCTTATCTTTTGATGGGAAATGCTTACTTCTTTAAATCAGATTATCTAAATGCCATAAATAATTATAATAAGGTTTTAGAGTTGTCACCAGGACATCCTGACGGCACCAATAATTTGGCAGTAGCGATGAGAGATTATGGGAGATTTTTAGGAGAAAAAAATGGAGACCTACAAGGCTCACTAAATTACCTAAACCAGTCTTATCAACTAAGTCCAAATGATCCAGAGACCATCAGGTTATTAGGGATAAATTATGGAATCTCGGGAAGACATGCAGAGGCTTTACCTTATTTTAAAAGAACAACTGAATTGGCGCCAAACATTGTTGGTAACTGGATCAACCTTTCGCGCGTCTATATGGAGGTAGGTGATATGGAAAATGCCAATTTGGCAAAGCAAAAAGCGTTAGAATTAGATCCCAATTCGTTTAATTAGTGTTATGAGGTTAATGATTTGTGTTTGTCTTTTCTTCTCTTCTTTCACATTCGTGAATGGCCAAATATTGAGTAAAATTGATTCGCTTCAAATTGCTGAAAATTGGGCGAGAACTAAAATGTTGGCGATGAATGAGGATGAAAAGCTAGGTCAGCTTTTTATGCCGAGAGCTTATAGTCAAAAAGATCAATCTCATTATAAAGAAATCAAAGGACTCATTAAAAAATATAAAATCGGAGGTTTATGTTTCTTCCAAGGTAGTCCAAAGGAACAAGCTAAGATGGTAAACGAATATCAACAACTGAGCGATTTGCCTTTGCTCATCGCTATTGATGCAGAATGGGGGCTCGGTATGCGTTTTAAGGATGATGCAATCAGCTTTCCAATGCAAATGGAATTAGGAGCAATCCAAGATCAACAGTTGATATATGATATGGGTAAAATGATCGCCTCCCACTGTAAAAGAATAGGTGTCAATGTAAACTTCGCTCCGGTTATAGATGTAAACAACAACCCTTCAAATCCCGTAATAAATCAACGATCATTTGGTGAGGATAAATATAATGTTGTTAGCATGGGACGAGCCTATGCGATGGGCTTAGAAAACAATGGAGTTTTGGCTTGTGCAAAACATTTTCCTGGACATGGCGATACTGATGTTGATTCGCACTACGACCTACCCATTATAAATCATGATATAGATCGAATAAGAGACATCGAATTGATGCCGTTTAAGACCTTATCGAAAGAGGTCGGTAGTATGATGGTTGCACATGTGCACATGCCGGCAATCGACAGTAGACCGAATAGGCCTACTACTTTGTCTCATAATGCAGTCACTGGAATTTTAAAAAATGAGCTAGCTTATAAAGGCCTGATTATGACCGATGCCCTTGATATGAAGGGAGTGACCAAAAACTTTGACAAGGGAGAGACTGAAGCAGAGGCTCTGTTGGCAGGAAATGATGTCTTATTACTTTCTGAAGATATTCCTAAAGCCATAGAGACAATAAAATTATACATAGATCAAGGCAAGATTTCTTGGGAACAAATCAACCAGAGTGTTTCGAAAATTTTAAGTTTTAAATATTTGTTGGGATTAAAAAGTACTCCTAAAGAATTAAGCTTAAAAGATGTTGATGATGATGTAAACAATGCTGAGGCCATTGTGCTGAAAGAGCTTTTGATAGAAAATGCATTGACTGCAGTCAAAAACGAAGAAGGATTAATCCCAGTAAGTATAACAAAGAATAAAAAAGTGGCTAGCATCGCTTTTGGTTCAGAAAAATTAACGCCTTTTCAAAAACGCTTATCATCTTTCGCGGAGATTAAACATTTTAATTCGACCAAAAATTTAGCTGAAACAGCGCATCGTGCAAGATTGGACGAACTGTCAAAATATGATCTAGTATTTGTGAGCACGCATGATATGAGCATGTACGAAAAAAACAAGTTTGGCATTACCAAATCTGAATTTACATTCATTCGCCAATTGGCGCAAAGAACAAAGGTTATTCTAACAGTTTTTGGAAGTCCATATGCACTCAAGTACTTCGAAAAAATCCCGAACGTCTTAGTCGCATATAGTGAAGATGAAATAAATCAAGATAAAGCTGCTCAAGCACTTTTTGGAGTTTTTGATATACAAGGAAAACTTCCAGTATCTGCAGGTGAAAGTTTGTACAAAGGAATGGGAGAATATATCCCGTCACTAAATAGACTGGGTTACTCTAGTCCTGAAAGGGTAGGAATGTCATCTGATAGTTTGGGATATGTGGAAGATTTGGTTAAGGAAATGATTTCTAAAAAAGCTGCACCGGGTTGTCAAGTATTATGTGTTAAAGATGGGTTTATTGTTTATCATGAAAGCTTTGGTCACCACACTTATGACAAAAAACGAAAAGTAAAAAAAGAAGACATTTACGATCTTGCCTCAATTACAAAAATATTAGCTACGACCATTAGTATAATGAAGTTGAATGAAAATGGTGAAATTCAACTAAACAAACCTTTAGTAAATTATTTGCCAGTATTGGACACCTGTAATAAAAAAAATCTTTTGTTAGAGGATATGATGGCACATATGGCAGGTATGAGAGGTTGGGTGCCTTTTTATGAAAATACGGTCGAACCCAATAGCTATTATAAATGGAAAGGAAAGAAAACTAAAAAAGTAAAAACCTGGAAACCAAGTCAAGATTATTATCGATCCTCGAAATCGGATTCTTTTGACATTTTGGTACATGAAGATATGTACATGAGAAGCGACTATGTGGATAGCATTTATAGTAGGATTTATGGTACGAGTCTAAAAGAAGATCGCGATTACAAGTACAGTGATTTAGGGTTTTATCTAATGCATCAAATTATTGAAAGCAAAAGTGGTAAGCCATTGGATCAATATGCCAAAGATGAATTTTATAATCCATTGGGTTTAGAGAAAACCCTGTTTAATCCTTTGGTCAAATTTGACAAGAGCAACGTTCCTCCAACGGAAGATGACAAGTATTTTAGAAACACTACAATACACGGTCATGTGCACGATATGGGAGCAGCCATGCTTGGGGGAGTGTCTGGTCATGCAGGTCTTTTTTCAAATGCCAAAGAATTAGCCATCATTATGCAGATGCTTTTAAATGGTGGCAATTATTTAGGTAAGCAATTATTGTCGCCCCAAACTATTAAAAGATTTACTACACGGCATTATAGATCTCAAAGAAGAGGAATTGGTTTTGACATGAAACAATTGGATCCAGACGAAAAAATGAATATGTCTGAGGCTGCAAGTGAAAACACCTTCGGTCATTTGGGGTTTACGGGCACATCGATATTTGCAGATCCTAATGAAAATTTAATCTACGTTTTTCTTTCGAACAGAACCTATCCTTCAATGAAAAACAAAGTGTTTGGGAGGGAGAACTATCGTCCTAGAATTCAATCTGTTTTTTATAAGGCTTTAGGTTATGACGTAAGCATTGACAAGTGAAAAACTTAAGTTTTGACATAGCAAAGAGATATTTATTTGGTAGGCGTAGGACGCATGCCATTAACCTTATTACGGCAATTGCAGTCTTGGGCATTTCAATAGGTTCTGCGGCCTTGATCCTTATATTATCAGTCTTCAATGGATTTGAAGGATTGATCGCAGGGTTTTTAAATGATTTTAATGCAGATTTAAAGCTCACCCCCATAGAAGGTAAATACTTCGAATTGTCAGATGACGAATTATTGCAAATAGAACAAATAGAAGGAATCTCTAAAACTTCGAAGACGCTCGAAGAAATTGCTTTTTTTGAATACAAAGGTTCACAAGTGGTCGGCGCTATAAAAGGAGTGGATGAAAAATTTACTACAGTTACAAAAATCGATTCGGCTTTGTATTCCGGGAGTACTGTTTTTCGCAAGGATGGTATTAATTATGGTATTGTAGGATCCAGATTACACGGACAATTGGCCATTAACCAAAACGACGCACTTACCCCAGTAAAAATCCACATGCTGGCAAGAAAGAAATCCGGATTGATAAAGAAAGACTACAAAACCATGATGGTATATCCTTCGGGTATTTTTTCTGTTCAGAGTGAAAAAGAAGATCAGTATTTGATCTGTTCGATACAATTGGCTGAAAAGTTATTGGATAAAAAAGGAAAAATTTCTTCGCTGGAAATAGCTTTAGAAAACGAAGCAGATGAAGAAATTATCCGACAAAAATTATCCTCTTTGCTCAAGTTTGATTATGAGTTAAAAAACCGTTATCAACAAGATGAGGCGTTTTTAAAATTGATGAATATCGAAAAATGGATCAGTTTTTTGATTGTTTCATTAACGCTTCTTATAGTTGCCTTTAACCTGGTTGGTGCCCTTTGGATGATAGTTTTGGATAAAAGAAAGGACATCACAATTTTAAAATCTTTGGGTTTTGATAAAAATGGTATCAGAAGAATATTTTTATTTGAAGGATTGCTGATTTGTGGGTTAGGTTTAACTATTGGGTTGTTGATTGCATTGTTGCTATATTTCCTTCAAGTTACCTTCGGATTGGTCCCTGTGCCACCTGGTTTTGTAATTGATGCCTATCCAATTGAATTAAGATTTTTTGATTTTGTAATTGTCATCATTACAGTACTTATTATAGGATATTTGGCTTCGATTATTCCTTCCGACAGAGCATCAAGAGTTTCACCATATTTGAGGCAAGATTGATGTTTTCTAAATTTTTTATTCCCTTTTCAAATTACATTATATTTGGGCTCCAATGAAATGACATGGAATCTTGGGAATTCGAATTTGAATGGTTAAGAATAAGACATTACGTAAAAGATGCAATGTCAGCCAAGGAATTGCCGGATGTTAAAGCAGTTCTTTTTTTAATTGGCATACAAGAATTAGGCAGGGTCCAAGTAGAGTTTACGAAGGAAGAAAAACAAGATTTGATGCACGTGGCTGTATGCACCTTGTTAGAAGAAGAAGGTCATTATAAATTCGTTGGAAGGGATCAAGATGGTTGGCCGCATTGGGAGGTCACAAAAAGAATCAAGTCCACTGGTGTGGAAGACCAAGAAGAATTATTGAAGAAGAAAATTATTGAATACTTTGACAAACAAATCATTAATGAAAGCAATTAAATCTATTGTCTTATTGACATTCGTTTTTTTGATGAGCTCCTGTGGAGGAGGTGGTGCTAAATATGTGCAAGTAGAAACAGAGATGGGAACAATGAAATTTAAGCTATATGATTCGACGCCAAAACATCGAGATAACTTCATAAAACTGGCGAACGAAGGATATTATAATGATTTGTTATTTCACAGAGTCATTAGTGGCTTCATGGCACAAGGCGGAGACCCAGATTCAAAAGGGGCGACACCAGATCAAAGATTAGGACAAGGTGGTCCAGGGTATAGAGTGGATGCAGAAATTGGGGCTCCTCATTTTAAAGGGACGTTGGCTGCAGCAAGAGATGGAAATCCTCAAAGGGCTTCCAGTGGTTCACAATTTTACATCGTTCAAGGTCGGCCAGTATCAGATGCGCAGATAGAAAGTACTGAGAAGCGATGGAACATTCAATATTCGGATGCTCAAAAGGCAAAATATAAAGATATCGGTGGAGCGATTAGTTTAGATATGGATTACACAGTTTTTGGTGAGATCGTAGAAGGAATGGAAGTAATTGACAAATTATGTGGTGTCGCTACCGGCGCTGCTAATCGGCCTCTAAAGGATGTAAAAATGAAAGTTAAAGTGGTCAAGTAAATGAATAGAGCTTTATTCTTATTAATTAGTCTAATTATCGTTTCCTGCGCAAAGCCAATAGCTCGCTTTGATTTAGAAACGGATAGGGTGGAAGCACCCTCTACTATTAAGTTTAACAATTTATCAGAAAATGCTGATTCCTACATGTGGGATTTTGGCGATGGTAATTCCTCGAATGAGGCAGCCCCCAGTCATACCTACTATTTGTCAGGAAATTATGAGGTAAAACTTACGGCAATAAAAAGTGGAAAGAAGAAAGTTTTTAAACAGAAGGTTTCTGTAAATGCTCCAAAAGATTGTTTGGTCGCTATGCAAACGAATATGGGTGATATGGTTTTTAAGTTGTCGGACGAAACACCTGGGCATCGAGATAATTTCCTGAAGCTTTCTAACGAATCTTACTACGAAGGATTATTGTTTCATCGAGTTATCCAAAACTTTATGATTCAAGGAGGTGATCCAAATAGTAAAGGATCCAAAAAAGGAGCACCATTAGGTAATGGTGGACCAGGTTATCAAATTGATGCGGAGTTTAATCCGAAAATGGTTCATGTAAAAGGAGCACTGGCAGCAGCAAGGCAGGGAGATAGATCTAACCCTCAAAGAAAATCTAGTGGCTCACAGTTTTACATCGTCCACGGAAAATCAGTAGGAGAGAAGGAATTAGAAAAAATAGAAATATCTAGAGGCTTTGAATACGAAGAGGAATCTAAACTTCAATACGCAAAACTTGGAGGTACACCCTTTCTAGATTTAAATTATACGGTATTTGGTCAATTAGTTGATGGTTGGGAAGTGCTAGATGAAATTGCTCAGAGAAGTACGGATGCTCGAGATAGACCAGAGGAAGATATCGTAATATTAAAAATGATTACCATTAAGTAAGTGGATACAATTTTAGGCATAGATGTAGGAGGTACCGGAATAAAGGGTGCTTTGGTAGATGTTACCACCGGTAAACTACTGACAGAAAGACATAAGATTCGAACGCCGCAGCCTGCAGATCCAGCAGCGGTATTGGCTACTACCAAGGAGTTGATTTCACTTTTCAATTGGGAAGGAAAGGATATAGGTATCGGATTTCCTTGTATAGTTAAAAATGGATTTTGCCTTTCGGCGAATAACATTTCTAAAGAATGGATTGGAATAAACTTGGTAGATCATTTTTCGAAAGGTACCAACTCCAATGTTTCGATTTTAAATGATGCGGATGCTGCGGCAGTCGCCGAATCTCAATTTGGACAAGGTAAAAACCTAAAAGGATTAATGATCCTGATTACTATTGGTACAGGCATTGGTTCAGGATTTGTCTACAACGGAACATTGCTTCCAAATGTCGAATTGGGTTCCATAAAGTGGAAGGAGAAAGAAGTAGAGAAATACGTGTCAAATAAGACAAGAAATAAGAAAAATCTAACTTGGAAAGAATGGGGTAGTGAATTAGGAAAGTTTTTAAATCATGTTGTTCGAATTTATTCTCCAGACTTAATTGTTTTAGGAGGAGGAGTTAGCAAAAATTTTGAACTATACGAAGCATATCTTAAAATGAAACAAGATGTGCCCATTAAAACTGCTTCTTATCTCAATGCAGCTGGTGTAATTGGTGCGGCTTTGTACCACAAGCAAAACATTTAAACATATTTTTTCGGAATAAAAAAAGGCCCTGACTGTTGTCAAGGCCTCAAAGTTTTGGTTACTAATTGAGTTAGTATCTTAATTAAGCGATGTTTAATTCGCTTTCATAATATCTTATTAAGCTTTGTACTTTTTTATTGATCTTATATTCAGGATTAATATTGTACAAAGTGTTTAATTCGAAGTAATCTTCAAGCAAGGCTTCTTCTAAAAATTTAAGACCTTGGACATTATCATTTTTCATAAAATAATAAGCAGCTCGACAGTAGACTAGTCCTGCGCTAAAAGTATATTCTTCGGCTTCATTTAAAATAATCATGGCATCTTCCAACATACCTTTTTTCAAAAGGTATGAAGTAAACTCTACCCAATATTCTGGTTGTTCTAAACCAGTCAAAGTTGATTTTCTGTAATTAATGATTGCCTTTTCGTCATTATCTATGTTGGCGTATGCCTTAGCAAGACCTAAATAGTACTCTTCTCTGTTGTCTTCAATAGAAATGGCTTTGTGATAAGCATTTATGGCTTTATACCAGCTACCTTCTCTAGCATAACATAATGCAAGATTGTAATAGAGCTCGTCATTGTAACGATCTACTTTTAAACCTTCAAACAAGTTGAGTTTTGCCTTTTTAGTTTGTCCTAGATTTAAGTGACATTCTGCAATAAACAAGTGCAATTCAGGATCAGGACCAAATAACTTGTTTGCGTCTTTGTAGTACTCTAAAGATTTATGATATCGCTTTAATTGAAAGCACAAATCTGCACAGTCTAAATATCCATTCTTAAAATCGGAGTTGATGATAAATGAATATTCTAAAGAAATAATAGCGTCTTCGTATTCTCCGATCGAGCTATACGCGTGACCTAAATTATACCAAGCTAAATAGTTATAAGGATCTTTATCTAATATTCTCTTGTGAAGGTTTATGCTCTTCAAGTAACTTCTGCTCAATTCTGCACTCAACCAAATACGATCCAGGGCTTCAGAATTTGAAGGATTGATCTCCAAAGATTCTGAAAGTGAATTAAACATCAAATCAAATTGTTTCATTTTTTCAAAGATGTATGACTCTCGAATAAATATTTCAGATAAGTCTTGATCGATACATCCTTCTTTTAGAGAATCCAAAAGATTTAAAGCCTCTACATACCTGTTGTCTTCAGCAAGTACTTTAGCTTTTAATAATTTTACTTCAGTTTCAAATGGAGCTACATTTTCTGCTTTGGCTAGATATTTATAAGCTTGATCTATTTGACCGATATTTAGTAAAAGATTGGCTTTAGCTAAATAGAATTCAGAGCGATATTCAAATTGTGACAAAGCAAGGGATAGAACTTCCAAAGCTTTCTCGAACATCATTTCTTTCTCGTAGTAGTTTATTAAATCATTGTATTGCTTTTCGTCAAAATAACTTTTCGATCCTTCAGCAATAACAGACTCAAAATTCGAAACAAGCGAATTCAAATTAGCGTCCCGTTTTATTTTGTGGTCCATGTTCAGAGTTTCAGGTTGGGAAAATAACCGACTGTAAATATAGAAGTTTTAGGCAGTGTTGAGCCTTTAGTGAAAATTTATTTTTCCACATTTTTAAACGGATTACAACTAATCTTAATCTAATTTAAAATACTGGTAATCAGCTGATTATATAATTTTTATAATACAAACTAAAAATTACTCGATTGACAACCACTCAATTATAAATGAGATTAATTTTTCAATTGACATTTAAGGAAAAACGGGTAATTATTAATGGTCCGAGAGGAGGCACCTGAGATTGGAATAAAAGGGATAAAGTATAGTGGTTTTTAACATTTGTTTACTACCAAAAAAGGGAAAGGTTTAACCTCTCCCTCTTTTACGATTTTGCTTGAACTTATCAAAAGCACTTTTTCTAAATGATTTTTCAGCTTCCCAAAGTTGTAGTATCTGATTGTTAGAAATGCAATTTTGCAAATCTTTGATGAACTTCTTTTTTTCATCTAATGCCTTATATTCAGATTGTAAATGCATGTCCAATACTTCGGCCGCCTCAGAATTGCTCATATCATCATAATTTGCGCTTTCTTGTCTACGAGATTTTCTTTCATTTTGCAAGTTTTCTTGGTAGGCATTATAAACTGGCCAAAATCTTTCAGCTTCAGCACTGGTAAGTGCCAATTCACTGGAGATGTAAGCTATTTTTTGAGCCTCCATTTGTTGCATTTTTTTGGCTTTATTTTGCTTACCCATTGGTTTATCTCCGCGCCTTTGACCAAAGGACATTGTGGCAGCAAAAACCAGTAATCCCAAAATCAATATTTTTTTATTCCTCTTCATATTGTATTAAGTTTAAAAATTCTTCTTCTTCAAGGAGTTCTATATTTTCTTCCACGTATTTATCAATAGATTCGTTGTCTATATAAGCCAAAAATCCTTCAGATTGGTCATCATTATCATCCATTAGATCTTCTAAAGAAAATTCATCAGCAAATAATTCTATCATATCATCCGATTGCCAATCATCAGACTGATTTATATTTTCTGAGCCAAAAAACATCAACAATAAAATGGATGCGGCAACACTTAAAACAGGAACCAGAATTTTGAAAATGTTTTTTTGCGCATTAGGCTTAGGAGTCAATCCCCTAAATTCCAAATCTGTAAAATACTCAGGTGGGGTCCTGTATTCCTTTGACTTAAGTCTATCTAAAACCTTTGATTCCAATTCTTTAAAATAATCCTGAGGAATTTTATAAGAATCGCCAACACCTTTTCCCATTACACTGGGAGCAATTTTGCTTAACTCCTTTTGTATGTTATTTTCTTTAGACATCTTTTGATAAATATTCTTCAATTTTTTTGGCAGCATGATGATATGAAGCTTTTAGAGCGCCTTCTGAAGTATCCAGTACTTCTGACATCTGCTTATATGACATTTCATCATAGTATCTCATATTGAAAACGAGTTTTTGTTTATTTGGTAATGTTTCAATCGCCTTTTTTAATTCAATTGCCCAATCATCTCCATCGAAATATTGATCCGCTTTTAGCTCTTGGCCAAACAATTCTAAATTTTTGTCTATCGAATCTTCCATTCTTCGATTTTTTCTCTTTAGAAAAGTCAGACTTTCATTGACAGCAATTCGATAAAGCCAGGTAAACAATTTCGAATTTTCTTTAAAATCCGGCAAGTACCTATATATTTTGATAAGTGCATTTTGCAATACATCATCGGTGTCATGGTGCGAGTGTACCATTCGCCGAATGGCGTAATACAAAGGTTCCTGATAGGTTTTCATCAATAATCGAAAACCTGCTTCCTTCCTATCGGAAGCGAACAATTCAATGATATTTTTATCTGCAATTGTATTCAATCGTATTCAGCTTCAAGTCTTAGACCACCAATTTTACTTAAGGTTTAAAAAAGAAAATATATTTTCAACTTTTTTAGAATAAAGATCATGTTTGGATTTCTGTGCAAAATTTTTTTTAAATACATCATTCGATGGAAAATCATTGGTCCCAATCCAAATTTGGTAGAAAAAAAAGTTGTTATCGTAGTCCCACATACCTCAGGCTGGGATTTACCCTTGGGCTTATTGGTCAAATATCAAATTGATCTGAAGATTCAATTTGTAGGTAAAAAATCTTTGTTTAA
Source organism: Saprospiraceae bacterium (assembly GCA_020631135.1). Taxonomy (GTDB): domain Bacteria; phylum Bacteroidota; class Bacteroidia; order Chitinophagales; family Saprospiraceae; genus JAHDHU01. The sequence goes on from JAHDHU010000011.1 coordinate 12,603, forward strand.
ATGGCCATTTAATCGATTTTTTAGGATGTGGGGTTTGGTACCGATAGATCGATCCAAAGGACAGAGTGTTGTTGACGAAATCATCGAAATGTATAAGTCTGGTCAAATTCATACCATTGGTATGGCTCCAGAAGGTACCAGGAAAAGAGTCGACAAACTTAAAACTGGCTTTTATCGAATTGCCAAAACCTTAGATATTCCAGTTATTTTGGTCAAGTTTGATTACCCAAATAAATTGGTGTCTTTTAGCGAACCATATGAATTAAAAAATTCTAAAGAAGCGGATATGAATTATATAGAATCTTATTTTAGAGGGACTATAGGCAAAATCCCAGAATACAGTTTTATCTAAATGCTAAATTTTTAGAAAATGAAAAAATTAAACCTAATCACTTTTATGTCTTTATCTCTGTTGGCTTTTCTCTTTATGAGCAATGTTGGTGGAAGAGCTAATATCGCAGGTCAAGGAGCTACTGGAGCACCTACCGAAGGTACGTGTGGAAATAATGGTTGCCATGATGATGGGCAATTTACTCCAGGATTAGAACTGAGCCTAGTTGATGCCGACGGAAATGATGTAGCAGAATATTTTCCAGGAACAGAGTATTTTTTAAATGTGGTAAATACCGCTACGGGAGCTTCGGCGTATGGATTCCAAGTGACAAGTTTAAATGGAGATGATGATTATTTTGGTGATTGGGAAGCGCTTTCTGCCAATACTCAAGTTACGGATTTAACAAATCGTACTTATTTTGAACATGCCGGAGCGAGTACAAACAATGCCGTCTCTGCCAAATGGAGCAATGCAGAAGTTTCTGCCGGAAATATAACTTTTTACGCTTCATCAGTAGCGATAAACGCAAACGGAAATCCTAATGGAGATGGTACCGCTTTGGCAACTTTGGAAGTTCCGATAGGAGTGTTATCTAACAAAAATCTAGCTGAAGAAATCGAGTTAGTGCTATCACCAAATCCAACCTCAGGTTTTTTAAATGTTACGATGGATGGGCAATTTGAGTCCATAGAGGTTTTAAATATTTTGGGTAAAAAAATGCTTTCTTCTAAGAGTCAACAAATTGATCTTTCCGCATTCGCGAATGGCACTTATTTGGTCAAAGTCATTTTAAAGGACAATAAGATTGCTACTAAGAAGATATTGAAGATTTAGAGTCAAATCATCACATTTCACTTAGGATTTTTATCGCGGGCTGTCAGTGGTATGACGGAGGAGTTTAAGCTGACTAGCATTTTTTGTTTCTTTTTGTTGCAATGACAAAAAGAAAGAGAATAAATCTCCCCAACCTAAAAGCTGTCTCCACATTGGTCGACGGGAAAATAGTTGAAATTGAAATGTTGTTCATTTTTTGCAATCGCCAAAAAAACGAACCCAAAAAGGCTTGGACAGCTAAATCGCTCCGTGTACCTGTCCGGCTGCGCTCCATTCTTTTTTCCATTTCGACTAAGCAATGCGCCTGGAGAAATATTTTAAGTTAGAAGCAGCATCATTTTAAATTGAAGAGTTGTCTCCAATAAGGAAGAGAAGCTTGCTCCATTTTAATTTATTGCGCGAAGCCAGTCAGCTTATTGTATGACGGAGGAGTTTAAGCTGACTAGCATTTTTTGTTTCTTCTTGTTGCAATGACAAAAAGAAAGAGAATAAATCTCCCCAACCTAAAAGCTGTCTCCACATTGGTCGACGGGAAAATAGTTGAAATTGAAATGTTGTTCATTTTTTGCAATCGCCAAAAAAACGAACCCAAAAAGGCTTGGACAGCTAAATCGCTCCGTGTACCTGTCCGGCTGCGCTCCATTCTTTTTTCCATTTCGACTAAGCAATGCGCCTGGAGAAATATTTTAAGTTAGAAGCAGCATCATTTTAAATTAAAGAGTTGTCTCCAATAAGGAAGAGAAGCTTGCTCTATTTTAACTTATTGCGCGAAGCCAGTCAGCTTATTGTGTGACGGAGGAGTTTAAGCTGACTAGCATTTTTTGTTTCTTTTTGTTGCAATGACAAAAAGAAAGAGATTACTATATCACTGTAAAAACGAAATAGCTCTACGTATTTCTTCTATAATCAAGAGACCAAAAGAAAAAGTATCCATTACTCGATAATGATTTTTTTAGCCGAATAAATTCCTGAATTTGAGTCAATAATCTTCAGAATGTAAGTTTGTTTAGGCAAGCCTACTAAATTTATTTGAGTCCGTTGGTCCGAGGTGTTTTCATACAGAACCTCTTTTCCGAGCAAATCATAAACCCTAAGATCTAATTTTTTCAAGTCCGGATTTAAAATGTTTAAATCATTCGTAGTTGGATTTGGAAAGACATCAACAGCAAAGAATAGATTTTCAGATAGATCTGATAAACAATCATCTTCTACCTCTTCAATGCTGTTACAATCTGTGTCATTGTTGTTTATGATCACAGTAACGGGATTATAATCCGTCATTAGCATTTCGCAAATAGATTCGACATCGCAGTCTCGCAATAGTGGATTGCCTTCGATATGTACTGGATAAAACCCAGGTTCTAAAATATCCACCGTGCTTAGTAATGAGATATCTTCCAAAATGTCATTATCAGTAAATGTAAAAGACTTAAGATTGGACAAATTAACCATTCCTTCTAACGATTGAAGCTGATCATTGTCATCTAGTTCCAAAACCTCTGGATTAAGGGTGTTTAAGTCATCTAGGTTAGTGATGTCTGAAGAATGTATTTGAAAAATATCAACGTTTACATCGGAATCTTTGAAACCGCCTAAGTCAAGAATGGGGTATTCAAAGATTACATTTCTTATATATTTTAATGAGTCTGCAGAGTCAAAGTAAAAAGTACCACTGCCATCAATACTATTCAAATTAGAATTTATAAAAGAAAGCCGATCTAATTCAACATCAAAAGAAAAAGTGTTTAAGATTTGTGAAAAAGAATTCAAAGAAGGAATTCCCCAAAAATCGCAGCTGGAAAGCACAAAAAGTTTGTTAAAATTATCAAATTCAAACTCCCCTAAGAGTTGTATTTGAGTAACCGTTAATGAATCAAATTTATCTAAATAATTAATGTTTGGATTTTCATTCAAAATTATTAAATGCCCTACGTTTTCAACATTTGTCAAAGGCTCTAATCCACTCAAAGTTGGATTTGACCTCAAAATAATAGAAACCATTTCTCTATTAAGGTTTAAAGAATCGATACTAGATAAAGTTCCATTCCCTGTTAAGACTAAAGAGTTGGCAATATTGACTGACCATAAAATATCAAGATTTGGGTTATCACGAATAATTAATGTACCTAAATTCTTGACACCCTTTAGAGGGTCAAGATTGCTAATATTGTTTAAAATCTCAATAGAAATCAAGGAATCACAGTTAGGATAATCTATTCCAAATTGATCAATTTGTATTTGAGAACTAAATTGTATCAGCGTATTATCTGGACATTGAGCCGACACTAAGTAATTAGTGAAAAATAACACGGAAGCATAAAGTATTTTATTGAGGCTACTCATTGACAATTATAGTATCTGCTGAACTTACATAGTGCGGCATTATTTGCATTGTTTGGTTCAAAAATAGATATAAGTAGATTACCTTGTTGAAAACCCGGAAGATTCAAAGTTTGCACAGGGAACATTGGATTTGTGATAGCTTGATGCGTATATCCTGTGGATTGTTCAACAGCTCTAAAAATCATTTGAACATCAGAATTACATGTAGCCAATAATTTACAATCCGGAGCTCCCATACAGTAAAAATAAATACAACATTCCGAACAATCTTTAATACAAGAAGGATGTTCGATTATATCATCGATTTCCAACATTTGTGTTGTCGGATTATAAACATATAAAGTTTCTGGAGGAGGACAGGGACAATTATTGCCAACCCAATATTGATCACAAGCCGGGGGAATAGGCCCAGTTTGACATGGGGAGGTAGGATCAGGACAAGGTTGGGTTTGTGCAAATGCGTTCAAAAAATAGAAACTAAACAAACAGAGTAAACATAGTTTTTTCATTTCGACGGTTTATTTTAGATATATATGATATTGAGATAATTTCAATTAAAAGTTTATACCATTTCCTCCTTACCTTGTAATCATGTATTCGAAAAAACAAGAGAAATTATTTTTTGAAACGGCAAAATCTTTTTTAGCCAAAGATGTTTCCAAGGAAGATTTGAAGAATTTGAGAGAGACACTACATTTTCATGAATGGAAGTACGCGGTCCAGAATCAACCAGTCATTTCCGATTTTGAATATGATCAACTCTTTCAAAAACTGCAATCCTTAGAAGCTCAATTTCCTGAGCTTGTTGTTCCCAGTTCCCCTACCCAAAGGGTCACTTCTGATTTAAATGAACAATCCGATGCAGTCGAGCATCTTAGTCCAATGTTGTCCTTAGGAAACTCATACAATGCTGAGGATTTATTGGATTTTGATGCTTCTATAAAACGATTGTTAAACATTGACGAAAGTCAAGACATAGAATACTGTGTAGAACCAAAATTTGATGGTGGTTCTATGGCATTGGTATACCAAGATGATTTTATGGTACGTGCGGCCACGAGAGGCAATGGTGTAAAGGGCGAAGAAATGACCGTAAATGCCAAAGCCATGCCCTCCGTTCCGCTCAAAGCGGGATTTTCATCCAAAGGGGTTCACAAGGTAGAGTTACGAGGGGAGGCATTGATACGAATAGAAAATTTTAAAAAAATAAATGCCACTAGAGAAGAACAAGGCCTCGCTGTTTTTGCCAACCCTAGAAATGCAGCGACAGGTGGTCTCAGAATGAAAGACCCCAAAGAAACTAAGGCAAGGGGCATAGAAGTATTTATGTTCCAAATAGGACATGCTGAAGATGCCAACGGCAATAATGTATTGGATAATCTAAATTCTCATTATGAAGGAATAGAACTCCTTCGATCATTAGGTTTTAAAGTCCCAAAGGATGAAATAAAAAAATGCAGCAATATAAAAGAGGCGATAGATTTTTGTGAGTATTGGCAAGCGCAAAGAGAAAGCTATCCTTATGAAATCGATGGAATGGTTGTTAAGGTAAATAGTCTCGAATTGCAAAAAAGAGCTGGATTTACCCAACATCATCCACGGTGGGCGATTGCTTTTAAATTTAAAGCCAAGCAGGCAACTACCACCTTGGAAGATGTAGAATACCAAATTGGCAAAATTGGTTCGATCACACCTGTTGCCAAAGTAAAACCTGTGCAATTGGCGGGTGTAACGGTGTCTTCCATTTCCTTGCACAACGAAGAATTTATAAAATCCAAAGACCTCCGAATTGGCGATCAAGTTTTGATCGAGCGGGCTGGTGACGTTATCCCTTATATTGTTAAATCCTTTTCGGAACTAAGGGATAATTCAATTGAAGCTATTCAGTTTCCAACTCATTGTCCTTCCTGTAATACCGAATTGATTAAGGCAGAAAATGAAGCAGCTTGGCGTTGTCCAAATTTTCAGTGTATTGAGCAAATAAAGCAGCGCATGTTTTTTCATGTATCTAAAAATGCGATGGATATCGATGGTTTTGGTCCTTCTTATGTAGAGCGTTTTTATGAATTGGGTTGGATTCAAGACCTGGCGGACATATATAATTTGGATTATTCCGCTATTGCGGAATTAGAAGGCTTCGGACAAAAATCAGCGGATAATATTGAAAAAGCCATTGCCAAAGCAAAACAAAATCCCATAAATAGGGTTCTGCATGGATTGAGTATTCATCATTTGGGTAAAAAGGCTTCTCAGTTGCTTGCTGAAAATATTGAAAGCGTTTTTGATTTAAAGGATTGGACGATTGAGGATTATGTGAATATTAAGGACATTGGTCCCGTCGTCGCAGAAAATGTATTTGCTTTTTTTGCGGAAGCTGAAAATATTGCACTCTTAGAAAAGATGCAATCATTTGGGGTCAACATGTTGCAAACAGAAGAGGATCGGCCAGTTCAAGTAGCAGACAATGCTCCTCTGCTTGGCAAGTCAATTCTTTTTACAGGAACGCTCCAAAAAATGGGAAGGAAAGAAGCTCAAGAGATGGCGATCAAAGCGGGAGCAAGAAACATTTCTGCGGTAAGTTCTAAACTGGATATTTTAGTGGTTGGAGAAAAAGCGGGATCTAAGTTGAAAAAAGCTCAGGCCTTAGGCACTGTACAAATTTTAACGGAGGATGAATTTTTGGAATTGGTGGGGTAGCCTTTTCCCATTTCGACTTGCCATGCGTATGTAGAAATATTTTAAGTTATTTGACATAAAGAGCTCAAATTAATAGTTAAACCAAAAAAGGCTTAAACACTTCCTTTTCCTTATCTATGCGATAGCAAAACTCCTTCATTCATGAAATACCTACTCTCAGTTATTTGCATTTGTATCCTTTTTTCATGTAACGAAAAGCCAAAAGCAGATCCATCAGAAAATCAACGTTTTCATAATTATGCCAGTAGCGTTGATGCATATCTTTCCGCATTAACTGAGCTTAAAAAGTTCAATGGTGTGGTCTTAATTACTAAAGATGGGGAGCGGGTATTGCATGAAAAATACCTTATGGATAAAGAAGTTGCCAGTTTACAAGTCGACCTTCATTCGCAATTTGATATTCACTCCGTGGCAAAGTTGATGGGGAAGGCAGCTGTTCTAAAATTGGAGGAAGAGGGAAGATTAAAACGTAGTGATCAAGTAGCTAAATACGTTTCTGATTTTCCGAAAGGAGACCAAATTACTATTCAAATGCTGATGGACAATCAATCAGGACTGCCAAGAAGATTTGAACCTAAAATTTCGGGACTCATCGAAGTTGATCCGGACGAGTTGATAGAAAAAATCAAGAAAGTTCCTTTTCAATATGAGCCAGGAACAGAAACCGTATATTCCAACTTAGGATTTCAGTTGTTGTTTTACATCATTTCAAAAGTTTCAGATAAATCCTACGTGCAATATTTACATGACGAATTTTTCGAGCCCCTAGGAATGGATCGCACCGGAGCGCACTTCCATTTAAAACAAAATAAACTCGAAAACTTGGTCCAAAACCATGAAGAAGATGATGGAGACTATGAGGTGATTCCAAATGTCGAATCAACCGGAAAAAACCAAGCGCGAATCTTCAGCACCACCAGTGATTTGATCCAATTTATTTACGAACTAAAAAAAGAACCCTACCTCTCAGTACTAAAAAGAACAGACGGAACCATAGGTTGGTCTGGTGGTGGAGATGGAATCTTGACACACGCAAAGTATTCTGAAAAAGGAGACTATGAAATCACCTTCTTTTCAAACTACGATGCCATTCCGTTCGGAGACATTCTTCAAAATATAGAACGCTTATTTAACGATGAAGAAATCGAATTGCCCGTCGCCATTAATCGAAAAGCTATTGAGGTTCCTGCTGAAACACTTTCTACCTATGTGGCTAAATATCGTATGACCGAATTTAATAACGATGTATTTGAATTCCGATTGGAAAATGGTCAATTGGTTTTTTATCAGGATGGAGAAGCGAGCGGAGATGTGAATGCAGAAAGCAATACCACTTTTTTTGGTGAATCTGATGATGAGGATTATTTCGAGTTTGTTCCAAATGATTCCGGTTCATTCGATCTCATTTTCCACTACAAAAAAGTACCGATCAAAGGAGGAAGGATGGACTAGGAAAGATCATCAAATTCTCATGATTTTAAGGAGCTCAATTATTTGGTAGCTTGTAGATTTTTAATGAAGACGATTTTTTTGGATTTGGTGGGGTAAGATTTAATAATGTGACTTAATCAATCCTTCAATTTTTTCTTTGACAAGATCAAATTCGTCAAACATGGTTTTAAACAAATAATTTCTATCTCGCTCACCGGTTCCACTGATTAAAGTTGATTGATGGATTATATCTTCAATCCAAATTTCAACCGCATCGCAAACATATTTGTTATCTGTTCGAATATAATTTGGTGCATCATACTTGTTGTAAACTATTCGAAAAATGTCTGATTTAATATAAATACATTCTGTAGCAATGGACAATTCGTTCAAGTAAACTTTAATTTCATGTTTTTTGGCAGGATCGCCAAATCTCAATTTGTAACCAGATTCACAAACATTTTTGATATGAATTAACATCTTGTCTATATCAGATAGTATATCGTATATATCATGTTTAGTAGAGAAACAACCAGATCTTATAAAGTACTTCAGTTGCATGTACGTAATTCGCAACATATCCGTATTCCAAATTTCTAATGAATTGTAGGAGGTATAAATATCGCTAAGTTCATAGGCTGCTTTTTCAAGGTTTTTATTGTTTTGAAAATCGGATTTAGAAAAGATTTTAGTGGTTCCGGGGATTTTCCATCTGGATTGGTTCCAAACAAAATTTTTAAAATGAAATAAATTGGGAAAATCCAGATAATAAAAAAAAGGTATTTCATTGGTTAGGTATATACCAACCACATTCGGTAGATGAACAACATTTTTAAGATGATTACAAATATTTATCCAATATTCTTCAAAACTAGACAGTTGATGCTTTAATGCCTCAGAATGAAATGCATAAGAGGTTCTAACTTCTTTTAGCCCAGATGTAAATTCATCGAATGAAATATTTACTCCAGAACAAAGCTTGATAATTTCAGACAAGTTAAGTTTGGATCCACCTGATATCTTTTTGTAAGCTCCACTATTGCTAATACCTAAGCTTTGTGCCACAAAATCTACCAGTTTTTGATCTTCTTGTAATGATTCTTCAATTTTTTCGATAAACTTCTCTTGCAACAATATTTCATCGAAAGGATTACTTGCTTCCATATCCAAAGATTAAAGGGTAAAAATTACACGTATCGGATAATGAGAAATAAATAATTATCCAATATGTATAAATACGCATGATTTATGCCAAACCCTTAATTTATTACTCATATTATATAAAATAATATGTATTTAGCACCAATTAAACATTATTCTTGCCCTTAAGTTTGAGTATCATTTAGCTAGTGATGTTAATCAAATTTTAAAACGAGATAAATAATAATAAAATGAAGACGTTAATTAAGATTTCTTGCATGCTCCTTTTAGTGAATCTAGGTTTTTCGCAAGAACAAGTAGAAATGCCGAATTGGTTTTCCTTGTATAGTAAAATCTACCACAATACTATAAGTGCTACTCAACTGGCTAGTCCATCATCCTTGGCTGCGACTATGAATAAAACAGTAGCCGATAACAATACTGGACAGCTTTACTTATTTGAAACGGAAATTAATGTTGGCGATTGGACGGACGAACAATTAGAAAATATGGGTATCGATCTAACTAAAGGAGATCCCAAAAGCAAACTAAATGTTTCTAGTTTGGCCATTGTAGTGCCCAACATTAACCTCATTTCTGAGGATGGTACTATTGATTTGCATTTCAATTCAATTGATCATTTTGCTGGTTTTCCCAATAGAAGTCGTATTCCAGAAATTGTATCCGTAGGCGTTTATAAAAATAATAGATTGCTTTTTTCTGTTGAGAAAGGAGAAAGTCTTACAATTTCTTATTTAGATCTTTTTGGTAACCTTAAAATCAGATTGAATTACAAAAATGGGGATACGAAAGAATTGAAATTTGTTGTTACAAGAAAACCTATAATATTCGGACCAAACCCTTCCTTAATTCAAGGTTTGCCTACAGATCCTATTAATCCTATGGATCCATGTACAAATTGCGAAATTGATTGTAATGATTGTGGCGAACAATTACCTCCATTCGATCCTTGTTCTTCGGAAAATTATAAAAAACTCATTAAAGCTAAAAAGATTTGGGAAAGACATCCATTACTGATTGATCCACTCTATGGAGTTCCAATTAATCCTAATTTTCCTTATGCTGTTACAGATTATCAAAAATTTACCAGTGGAGCCAATCCTGGAGTTTATGAAGGTGAAAACCCTGCAAGAGGTGAGTTGAATGCATCTTATTATATTAATCCAATTAGAAACTCTATACAATACCCTATTATTCTTGTAGATGGAATTGACTTCGATTCTTCTAGGGATGCAGATGCACTATTGGAACATTTTGGAGGTCATGAGACCTTACAATTATTATTTGATAGAGGCTATGATTTAGTAATTGCGGATTTTAAAGGTGGTGCAGATTATATTCAAAAAAATGCATTGGCCTTAGTGGAGTTAATTCGTTCATTAAGGCATGATGATGGGATTCCAGAAATTCCAGCTATACTTGGTCCTAGTATGGGTGGGCAAGTGGTTAGATATGCTTTGATGTATTGGGAGAAAAATTTGATTTCTGACGATAATTATGGAGACTATAATATTCCCCTTTTTGTTTCTATTGATTCACCTTGGTTAGGTGCAAATGCACCTCCTGGCGTTCTTCGAGCAGCTGCTATTGCTGACCAATTGCCTTTTGGGCAGGGTAAAGATCTTTATCCAATCAATGTACTTGCAAATTGTCCTGCTGCAAGACAAATGTTAATTCATCATTACTCACCGGAAAATCATGATAATGGAGAATATACCGCTTCAAGTCATCCTTGGAAAGATATTTTATATAATGAAATGTCAAGTTGGGGAGATTATCCAAAGGAGTCTGATATCATAGCCATTGCAGATGGTGCGAATCTTCATCCGGGATATGGAAATGATCCTTTATTCGTAGCTCCTGGAGAAGTAATATTCGAAAAGCAGGTAGAAATAAAAAATGTTGATTGGATAATCGAAGATTTAAAGATTTTCTCGATTAAGGAGGAAGAGAAGCTGGTTCAAATCCCTACTCTTAGTGATACGGATACTAAAACTGCTTTGGTTGATGGATTAGATTCTTGTCCTGGCTCTCGTTTTGACCTAGTGTCGATACTTCAAGGAATAGAAGGAATTACCGTAAACTCGTCTTTTTGTTTTATTCCAACATTTAGCGCTTTAGGCGTTGTTGAAGGTTTAGCCGATCCTTTAATGGATTTATCAACTCCTCAATTAAACACTCCATTCTTTAGTGAAACCTATTCAAATGGTGTAAATAGTGACCACATTGAAATGAATTCTGAAAGCATATTATTTGTTTTAAGTAAATTGAATTCAGCAGGTTTTGGAATGGACAATTGTGAATATTTAGAATACTATTTCGAAAATCAAGGAGGATTATTTTCAGATGATAAAAATAGATATGTGGTAGACATTTTTGGAACACCAATAAATTATACTGACTTGATAGATTGTCCAAATGATATGCTATTTTCTTTAGAATATGAAATAGAATTAGAAATAACAGAGAATCCATGTGGTATAGAAGTTACCTGGGATTACGATAGGAATCAACCGGTATTTAATTTGACTGAACCTTTTACAAATGAAGAAGAAATTTGTTCAATAGAAATTAACATTTGTATGTCGAATCCTGAATGTCAGAATTTTAATGAATGTGAGACTATTTCTTGGCAACTTAATTTTATTGACATAATAGAAGAAAATGGAGTAGGTGATATTCCAATTTATATTGGTGATATAAATGAAAATGCCTTAAGTCCATCAGATTCTGTAACTTCTTCTTTTAAAGAATTAAAAATTTATCCTAACCCATCATCCGGAAGGATATTGCTGGAGTTAATTGAAGGACTAAATCAAATTGATATATATACCATTGATGGCAAACTGATTTCATCTCAAAAGATAGAAGCCAGTCAAGAACCCCTAGAACAAAACTTGGAGAAAGGCAGCTATATTATTAAAGTTGCCAACTATAATCTGCAAACTGTAGAAGTCAAAAGAATCATAGTTCTCTAGGAACTCACACTAAATATTTGAAGTAAAAAAATCTTATAACAAGTATAAGGCATGGCGTAGCCATGCCTTATACGAAACTAAATTTACAATTATGAAAAATTTAATATTAATTGCTTTATTGCTTATTGGATTACAATCTTGCACCTCTGATTTCACATCAAATTCACAATTAAGCACATCTATAGAATTGGAAATCGACCAAGAGTTAAACCATTTGATTAATGTCTATGATCAAAATATGAAAGAATTGATTGCAGATAATGATGTCAATGGTCAAATGCTTTTTGAGGCGTTTAAAAATGATGATTTCAATGAATTGAATAGCCTTTTAGTTGATGATGAGTCAAGGTCTATGCATCTAGATCTTGTTAATTATATAACAGCGCACTATCCGAATCTAGAGACCTGTAAACCTTGTTATTCACTTGAGAATGTAAATGATGATGTCCTTGAAGAAATGATTACTCGATTAATAAATCCAATCGTAGAAAATCGAGATGATCCTGTTTCTGAATGTCGTAAAAAATGTTTGGGTTATTATTTAGAGTGCGGATCAACGAATCCCGGATGTTGGCTTGCGTACACTGCTTGTGTAATGCTTTGTAACATGGGTTCAGATCCCGCATAATTTCATACTCGAAATGAAAACCTTTGATAAGTAAAAGGCATGGCGGAGCCATGCCTTTTAAAAACCTAAAATTATAACAATGAAAAATTTAATTTATTTTTTTATTCTACTTTTTCTTGCAGTTTCATGCAACGAAAATTCATTAATTGAAAATTCAGCTTTGGATAATTTAACTGTAAGCAATAGGTCCACTGTTCCGATTTGCGTGACCAGCTGGAACACCCTCTTATTGGACGCACCACTTTTTGGTCCTCAATGTGAGGGAGCTCCTTGCATAGCAAAAGCAACGGCAGTATGTTCTACAGCCGTTTTATTAAACTCTGATGTCGTATTGTTTCAAGAAGTTTTCGAAGAGGTAGCCATAGATGCTTTAATTTCTTGCATGACCAGCAGTGGATATCCATTCCATTCAGGAGTTCCGGATCATCCAGAAGTTTGTTGGCCATTACAATTTAAGCCTAAAAATTCTGGTCTGATTACATTTAGCAAATTTCCAATTGTAAAAGAAATATTTACTCCTTTCGAATGTGGAGATTGTGTAGGTGTCGATTGTTTGGCAACTAAAGGTTTCCTTCATACCCAAATTAAATTAGAAGATGGATGTTTTCTAGATGTAGTAAATACACACTTGCAAGCAGGAATCGAAAATGGAGATGTGCGGATGGAGCAAATTGAAACAATTAATAATTATATTTCTATTGTAAATGGAATTAACCCTTTCGTCTTGGGAGGAGATTTAAATATCAATGTTACCGACCCTTTATTAGGAGCAATTCATCCTGGCTTGACTTCTGGATTTACCTCTTTAGGATTGGCGCCAGGAGCCAGTGCATCGGATGGACAATTGTTGGATTACATCTTATTGGATGGTGATGCGACGGCCACAGCATATGGTGTTGGAACTGGTGGTGGTCCAAATCCAAGTGATCACCTCCCGGTAAATACCTGTTTTGAAGTATTCTGCAATGGAGATGGCAGTGGTCCAACGGGAAATACTAATCCCTTAGGTTGTTTTCCAAAATGTCCGCCCCAGCATGAATGTATTAATGGACGTTGTGTACCACAATAATCGTTTTATCAATAACTGCCAAACCATTTGAAAAAATAAATCAAAAAAGAATGAACTATAAAATTCTTATTAATTCATTTCTCATTTGCGCTCTTTGCTTTTGCGCGTGTAGTGAAAGTATAGTAGAAAATAATGAAAGCATATTTGATTCATCATTTGAACCGCAGGTTTCTTCTAGAATGAACGATTGCCTTGATATCGATTTTGCAATAGACGATATCGATGCCAATGGCGATCCCTGTCCAGATATCTTGGTAACATTAAACGGTTTTGAAAGTCCAGAGGGATGTAATTGTCAAATCACAAATTTGTCGTTTACGCTCATAGCTTTTACAAGTTCAAGCAGTTTTGAAATACCATTTTATATAACATCCAAACCCTTGGAAACAACTGGTCTGCAACTGGTTCCTGATCCAGTAAATGTCAATCATCATTTTGATTACCATATTAATCAAAATGATTTAGATGATTTTGTTTACAATGAAGAGGGCATCATAAGCTCTTTTACTTTGATTAATCAAAATTCTTTTGGAGGTACATATAGATTATGGGTTTGTGCTTCAGCAGAGTTTGAGTGTGAAGATTCTTGCTGTGAGGATTTAAACTTAAACAAGTGTTTAATGTCTAATCCATTGGGTTGTAACTAAAAGCACGGAAAGAGACCGTTTGTAAATCTTACAAATGGTCTCTTCTTCTTTTGGTGAACGAATTAATAAAACATTACATTTTCCTATATATCTTAACTAAGAAAGTGAGACATTTGCACCCTATGTCTGAAGTAGCTTTTCCTTATTTAGATGAACTAAACGATATTCAGCGACAGGCGGTAACTACGACCGATGGCCCTGTTATGGTTATCGCAGGTCCTGGTTCAGGAAAAACGCGTGTACTCACTTATCGGATTGCGCATCTTATGAAAATAGGCGTAGCACCATGGAACATCTTAGCCTTGACCTTTACCAATAAGGCTGCGCGAGAAATGAAGGACAGGATAGAAAAGGTGGTTGGTCCTATGGCTTTTAAAGTGTGGGCAGGGACTTTTCACTCGCTCTTTTCCAGAATATTGAGGGTAGAAGCACACCATCTCGGGTATCCCAATGACTTTACCATTTATGATACTGACGATTCTAAATCTGTAATTAGGGAAATTGTAAAATCGCTAAAATTAGATAGTAAAGTATATAATGTAAGTGCAATTCTTTCCAGAATCTCACACGCAAAGAGCAATCTGATCACGCCAAAGTCCTATGCGGCCAATGAAGAGCTGATGTCTTACGATCGGATGAATCGCCGCCCCATGACTCAGATAATTTATGAAAAGTATGTCAATAAATGTCAGCGTTCTGGTGCCATGGATTTTGATGATTTGCTTTTGCAAATGTTTAGACTGCTTTACCAAAACCCAGAAGGGGTAAGAGAAAAATACCAATCTCAGTTCAATTACGTTTTGGTGGATGAGTTTCAGGACACCAATTTCTTGCAATATGAGATCTTAAAGTTATTGACCGTATATAACGATAGTCAACATAATATATGCATCGTAGGAGATGATGCACAAAGTATATATTCTTTTAGGGGTGCAACGATAGAAAACATACTACAGTTTTCCAATGATTATCCAGAAGTCCAAACTTTTAAACTGGAGCAAAATTACCGTTCTACCAGTTTCATAATTGAAACGGCCAACGAAATAATCAATTACAACAAAAAGCAAATCCCTAAAAAGATTTGGACCGATAAACCCGATGGTCAAAAGATTAAGGTCATCAAAGCAATGTCTGATTCGGAAGAAGGGCGAAGAATAGCGGATTCTATTATTGAACAAAAACACAGATACAATTTAGCCAATCGACAGATAGCCATTTTATATCGTACCAATGCCCAATCAAGGATTTTTGAGGAACATTTACGTCGTCAAAATTTGGCATACAGAATTTATGGTGGCTTATCTTTTTATTCCCGAAAGGAAATAAAAGACATGATTGCTTATCTCAGATTGGCGGTCAATTATAAAGATGACGAAGCATTTAAGAGAGTAATCAATTATCCACGACGAGGACTTGGAAATAAAACCATTGATCAAATAGCGCAAATTGCCGATGACAATGATATTTCGATGATGGAGGTTTTAATGAAGGTTGATCTCAACATTCGCGCCAAGCAAAAACTCATCGATTTTGTCAAACTAATAGCCGCCTTCAAGAAGAAAGCAGAATCTGTAGATGCTTATGAAGCCGCTTTGTATATGTCCCGCCAATCGGGAATAATGGATTTACTGAAAGCGGATACAAGTCCAGAAGGAATGGGTAGAGTAGAAAACCTAAATGCATTATTGGATGGTATTAAAGAATTTGTAGAAGATGACGAGCTAGAACCAGGAGAAGAAATTGTCGATAAGACTTTAGCCAAATTTTTACAAACCATTTCTTTGATGACTGATGCAGACGCGGATGATGGCTCTAATGACACCATTACATTGATGTCTGTTCATGCCGCCAAAGGATTGGAGTTTAGATCCATATTTGTTGTTGGTTTAGAAGAAAATCTGTTTCCATCGTACATGTCGCTTTCTTCTCCAGATCAGGTGGATGAAGAGCGAAGACTATTTTATGTGGCAATTACTCGAGCTGAAGAATATTTGACCTTGAGCTATGCAAACAGCCGTTACACTTTTGGACAGGTGCGATTCAATGATCCAAGTAGGTTTTTGGAGGAGATCCCTGATTCTAGCGTGGATTCCATCACCTCTATTACAAAAAAGAAATCTCCTTCTTTTGGTACACCAAAAATCTTGGGCAACTTTAAGCCTATGCGTAAAAAAGCACTCCCAAGTGTAGACGCCAAAAATTTTAAGGCTGATCCTGCTTCTAAAATAAAAGAAGGGATGAAAGTCATGCACCTCAAATTTGGAGAGGGTAAAGTGCTTTCGGTAGATGCGCGTAATGTGGCTACCATAAGATTTGAAACTATTCATGATAATCCGGATAAAAGGATAATGTTACAATACGCCAAGCTACAAATATTGGCTTAAGTCAGCTACTATGCATCGCCGTCCAGAAGTAATATTTTTTGTACTTGCACTCGTTTTTGGACTTGCTAATATTTACTATTTACCGCCTTTTCAGTCGCCAGATGAGTCTAATCATTTTCATCGAACGGCACACATCACTCAGGGTTATATGATGGGTTTTGAAGAAGATCAACGCTTAGGAGGCATGTTGGAGAAAGAGTATTTGGACTATAGTCTCTGCTTTGATAGAATTAGAAAGTCAGATAATAACTCTTTCAACCAGAAAGATTTTGTCAATGCCAAGAGACTAGATGATAAGGATAAGATCTTTGTTGATTTTGCCAACGTGGGCTACTATTCCCCTTCAGTCTATTTTCCTCAAGTTATTGGTCTTTGGATCAGTAAAATATTTAGAGTCTCAGTTTTTCATCAGCTGTATGTTGGTAGATTTGCGGGATATTTGTTTTGGTTAATTGTTGTTTTTTGGTCTATCAAACTGATACCTACTCAAAAATATCTTTGGGTTTTCTTGGCACTTTTACCAGCTTCTATTTCAATCAATTCGAGCTTATCTGGAGATGTTGTGAGTAATGCACTTGCCTTTTTTGCGATCGCTTGGAGTCTTTCAAAAATGCAGAAAAACGAAGGCATCTCAATTTTAGAATCCTTGATAGTAACTCTTTGTTTGAGCGTCATAGCGATAAACAAGCCTGTGTATTTTCCATTGGTCTTTATGTTGGTTCTTATTTCTAAGCAACAATTTGTGCGACCGCTCTTTAAATGGTTAATGATTTTATTGCCAGTCGCTTTGATGTTGATCTGGATTCCTTATTCTCATGATTTGTTTATCCCTTTTGATCTATATAACAGCGATTATCGATTAAATCAGCAACTCAATCCTGGAGTCAATCCAGCACAACAACTTGAATTTATACTATCTAATCCCTTCTATTTTGCCAAAATAGCTTTGCTATCGTATTTAGATTCTGCCCCAGCCACATGGGCACATTATATTGGAAAATTTGGTTGGGAAAAAAATTATATATCCAGCCAAATGATCGCTTTATTGAGTTTCATGTTGCTGGCTTTGACATTCGTCAAAGAACAAGGTGTTCACATTCGACAGAAGAAAAAATGGAAATTAGCAGTCATCGCTTTGTTAATGTTAGGAGCTTTTACCGTGTCCATATACATGCAATGGAGTCCAGTTGGCAATGAGCAGGTATGGAGCTTATCGGGACGTTACTTCATTCCGATTTTCCCTTTACTTTTTTTGGCAGCCCCATCTTTTAAATGGGACAAAAGAGTAGTCATAGAACGTATTTCTATAGTGCTCATCGCTTTGGCAAATATGTCACTCATTTATGAAATCATTCAACGATACTATTGATTGCCGATTAAGAATATACTCGGCTTTTTATGAATATCGAATTGCTGTTTTTTCCAATTTTTGATACTGTCTGTATAAATCCATTGGTCTACGTTGCCTAAACTAGATGCTATACAAAGTTTAGTAGAAGGATTTAAAGTTTTAAAGACCGATTCTAATAGACCATGATTTCGGTATGGGGTTTCCATAAATATTTGGGTCTGATTATTTCTTCCTATTTGCGATTCTAAAAACTTTAGCTTCTTAATGAGTTCATCTTTTTTTACAGGCAAGTATCCATGAAAGACAAAATTCTGTCCATTCATCCCAGATGCCATCAATGCCAATAGAATGGAGGAAGGTCCAACTAGGGGAGCGACTTCGATATTGTTTTTATGTGCCCAGCTGACCGCTAAAGATCCAGGATCTGCAATACCTGGGCAACCCGCTTCTGAAACTACGCCTATCGAGTGACCCGCATTCGCGAATGCGAGGAAATCATGCAAACCATTAAGCGGATTATTTTTATCCAACTCGAAAACTGTTAAATCGGATTGCGCTATTGGGTGTTCACAACTTTTTATAAATTTTCGGGTTGTTTTACTGCGCTCGACGACAAAGTGATGGATGGATCGAATTGTTTCCAATGTCTCTTGAGGAATTTGATGAATGCCTTCTTCGCTTATAGGGCAGGGTATCATATATATTTTTCCTCGAGGCATGGCACAAATCTAGGATTTTTGTAAATAGCACCATCATGGATCAAAAAGAGAAGGAAATTTTAAAAGAAAAGATTTTAAAAGAAATTGAAAAATCTGAGGCCGATCTCATTGAAATTGCCAAAATGACCCAACCTGTAAAGCCTGAAAATTCTTTAGGAAGAATAAGTAGAATGGATGCCATTAACAATAAATCTGTAATGGAAGCTGCGCAAAGAAGTAAGAAAGCCAAGCTGAGTAAATTGAAAATGGCACTTCAAAATATAGATAACGAGGACTTTGGGTTGTGTGCCAATTGCGGCAACAGTATACAAGCGAAAAGATTGATGTTTTTACCGGAAAGTACCAAATGCGTGAGATGTGCTGCACGATAAAGGGCTAAAAAAAGAACAGGGCACTAACAATTAGTTGGCACCCTGCATAACCCCAAAAAACCAATTGAAAACAAAATTCTTTGATTTTTCCTAGAGGAAAACATATATTTTTATGGCTCCTTCGAGCCGATAGTTTTATCACTATTAGCTTTAGGACGGCATATAAAACGACAACCACGAAAAAAGATCAATTATTTTTTTCTTTTAACATAAATCTGAAAATTGGCTAAAGTCAAAACCACCTTCATTTGCAGCAGTTGTGGAACTCATTCATCAAAATGGGAAGGAAAATGCCATGCTTGCGGTGAATGGAATACTCTCGTTGAAGAAATTATAAGCAAAGAAACTAAGCAAGAAGAAAAACAAAAGCTTTGGAAAGAAGAAGAACACACCAAGCCTAAAAAACTGTCTGAGATCATATACGGTGATACAGCTAGAATCTTGACACATGATGGAGAACTTAATCGGGTTTTAGGAGGTGGTATTGTTTGGGGATCTCTAATGCTCATTGGTGGACATCCTGGTATTGGTAAATCGACACTTCTTTTACAATTAGCAGTTACTCTAAACAAGAAAATTCTTTATGTCTCTGGAGAGGAAAGTGAAGAACAAATTAAAATGCGAGCTGAACGCATCCGTTATAAAAATCCGAATTGCTTTGTCCTGACAGAAACCAATGTGGTTAAAATACTTCAGCAGGCTAAAAATGGTCAAGTAGATCTTGTTATTATCGATTCGATACAAACACTCTCTAGTCCATACTTGGATTCTACACCAGGCACAATTTCTCAAATCCGAGAATGTACCGGTGAACTTCAACGTTTCGCAAAAGAAACCAATGTGCCGATATTTATTATAGGTCACATAACCAAAGAAGGAAACATCGCAGGCCCCAAATTACTTGAACATATGGTAGATGTTGTACTGCAATTTGAAGGAGATAGGCATCATACTTATCGAATTTTGCGGACGATTAAAAATAGATTCGGTTCGACAGATGAGATCGGAATTTACGAAATGCATGCAGCAGGACTACGGGAAGTAAGTAACCCATCAGAACTACTTTTGAGTCAATCAGAAGAAGAACTTTCTGGCAGTGCTGTATCGGCTACAATAGAAGGATTAAGACCGATGCTGATCGAAACTCAAGCTTTGGTCAGCCCATCAGTTTATGGTACACCCCAACGTTCTGCTACCGGATTTGATCTAAGGAGATTAAGTATGCTTCTTGCAGTTCTAGAGAAAAGATGTGGATTGCCATTTGCTCAGAATGACGTCTTTTTAAATATCGCAGGTGGCATAAAAGTGGTAGATCCTTCCATAGATTTGGCGATAATAGCCGCTCTTATCTCATCGCTTCAAGATATCCCATTGAATCGAAAAACTTGTTTTGCTGGTGAAATAGGATTGTCTGGAGAAATAAGGGCTGTAAATCGTGTAGAACAAAGGATTTTGGAGGCCAATAGATTAGGCTTTGAACAAATTTATATTCCAAGTTTTAATAAGAAAGGAATTGATCAAAAAAACTTTGACATCGAAATACTAAGTATAAACAAGGTCGAAGAATTATTGAGAAAACTTTTTGTGTGACACTTGACGAACTAAAAGAATTTTCTTTCGAGCATCCTATTATTTTATATGATGGGATTTGTATTCTCTGTGAAGATTTTCTTCAAAAGATTATAAGTGCAGATTACAACGAAGTCCTTCGATTTGCGAGCCTTCAAGGTTCGGGTATTCAAAATCTCAATACCGTTTTGCTCATTGACGATGGTAATGTTTATTATAAGTCAGATGTTCTCCTTAGACTAAATGAATTAATTGATTTTGATTACCATTCTTGGGTAAAATACTTACCCAGGGGATTACGTGATTTTTCATACACAATTGTCGCTAACAATAGATACAATTGGTTTGGAAAGAAAGAAACTTGTCAAATACCTGGTCATTTTCCCAAACACCTTTTTTTAGATGGTGACCATTTGTAATAAATAAGCGTCTAAAATCGTCTAATACATTCAGATTGGGACTATTTTTGATATTACTTAAATCCATGATGCGAAATTTCCTAATATTTCTTTTATTTCTTGCCTTCTGTTGTAATCTAAATGCGCAGAAAGGTTGGGAGGCTGGTGCTTGGATTGGCACGGCTGTTTATTTTGGTGATCTAAATAACAGATTGGATGTAACCAACCCAGGAATAGCTGGCGGATTAATTGGGAGGTTTAATTTTAATACAAGAGTTACTGCAAAAGCGTCATTAAGTTATGCAAAAGTAAAAGCGTCGGACTCGGATTCGCCGAATAACTTTGAAAGGCAAAGAAATCTTGATTTTGCTTCTAATATCTTTGATTTGAGCTCGACAATCGAATTCAATTTTTTCCCATATATCCATGGTTCAGAGGATTATTATTATACACCTTACCTCATGTTAGGTTTTTCCGTTTTTAAATACAATCCTTATACAAGCTTAAATGACCAACGATATAATCTCCGAGATCATCAGACCGAATTGACACGTTATGGCAATTTTAGTGGAGGTTTAGTTTTAGGTGGTGGTTGGAAGGTTGACCTCAATGACGTCTTGAGTATTAATATCGAAGTGAGCTATAGAAGATTATTTACAGACTACTTAGATGACGTAAGTACGGTTTATCCAAATGAAGCTGCACTGCTTTCGCAGAATGGACAAATCGCTGTCGACCTCTCTGATAGATCTTTAGTCGATGGCATAAGTGGGGAAGGTAGACAGCGTGGAAACAGTAAAGACAATGATTCTTACAATTTTGTAGGAATTTCATTGATGCGTTATTTTGGTCGTTTAGAGTGTCCTAAAATTTCTCAACCCAAGTGGTAAAACATCAGCACATACAACTTGAGCCCAAAAAGAGGGGCTACCATATTATTACAAATGAAGTATTGTCTAAAATAGAATTGCCTCAAAATGGCATTCTTCATCTTTTTATCCTTCATACCTCCGCTGGGATTTGTATCAACGAAAATGCGGATCCTGATGTGTTGACAGACTTTGAATCCATTTATAATCATATCGTTCCAGAAAATTTACCTTTTCTAAAGCACACCGTAGAAGGACCTGATGATATGCCAGCTCATATCAAAGCATCTATGGTCGGTAGTTCAGTGTCGATACCAATTAGTAACGGAAAAATGATTCTAGGTACTTGGCAAGGGATCTACCTTTGTGAATTTAGAAATAGGGCTTCGGGTAGAAAATTGGTTGTTACTATTTATCAATAATTTAGGTCTCTTTGTTTTGTTGAGGACCTTCGCAACTTGAGCATACCAAGAATAATGTGGATATTGTGGCTCAATAGTACTCGCTAAATGTCATACATATTAGAAGGAATAATTATCGGCTTGGGCCTAGGAGTAATGTTGGGTCCAATTTTTATTGCCTTGACCCAAACTAGTATAGAAAAAGGAGCCTTGGCCGGATTGTTGGTCGGAACAGGTATCTGGATAAGCGATATTATCATCATTTTTCTTTCGTACTTTTTTATACAATCGATTAGAGATACGGTAGAAGGCGGGAATTTTCAGTTCTATGTAGGTTTGGCTGGAGGAATTGTTCTCATCCTTTTTGGAATTACTGCCATGGTAAAAAGTATTGATTTAGATATCCAAAAGCGTAAACACAGTTATCGAAATATGATTGGTTTTTGGCTCAAAGGATTTCTAGTCAACACCATAAATCCCTTTACTTTCGTTTTTTGGATCGGGATTATGTCAACTCATTTAATCGGACGAAATGCTTCCAATCAAGAAGCTTGGCTTTTCTTAGGCAGCATCATGACAACAATTGTCTTGGCTAACTCTTTATTGGTATTTGGAGCTAAGGCAATCCGATCTCAACTCCAAAAGAAACATATTTCTTGGTTTTCCAAAATTTCAGGAATTGGGCTTATTCTGGTGGGAGTTTACTTTATTTACATTAGCCTCTAGCCCAAAGATTGTATTTCAAAATACAATAAATAGCTCTGACACCATCTTTCCAATTAATCTTCTTACCCTCTTCATAGGTTCTGCCATAATAGGATATACCCACTTCATAAATTCTCACATTTGACAACCGTGAGACTTTCGCGGTTACTTCTGGTTCGAAACCAAAGCGATTTTCTTGCAATTTGACAGATTTGATAATATCTGCCTTCCACATTTTGTAACATGTTTCCATGTCTGTCAAATTCAGATTGGTAAAAGCATTGGAGAGAAAGGTTAACCATTTATTGCCTATAGAATGCCAAAAGAATAAAATCCTATGGGGTTTACCACCAATAAATCGACTACCATACACAACATCCGCAAAATCATCGAGTATCGGTTTCAGAAGTAAGTTAAACTCCTCAGGATCATACTCCAAATCTGCATCTTGGATCACAATATAATCTCCCTTGGCTTCAGCAATTCCTGTATGTAGTGCAGCACCTTTTCCTTTATTCTGTGGATGTTTTTTGTATGTAATGCTGATTTCAGGATGGTCCTTTCGATAATTTAGAATTTTCTCTTCTGTATCATCAGTTGAACAATCATTGACCACAACGAGTTCTTTTTGTATACCGGCGATAAGTTGAATTGAGTTAAGTTTATCAAGAATCGATAGTATTGTCCGGGATTCATTATACGCTGGGACAATTATGGATAAAGTTTGCTGTTGTGCCAATTGAAACTATTTTAAATTTGCCGCTAAATTAAGAAAGAGATGAGTAGTAGTTTTCACAAACTCAAAGTTGTAAAAGTTATCAAAGAAACAAAAGACGCTGTTTCACTTTTTTTTGACACAACTTCGACATTAGAAAATAGCTTTAATTATCAGGCTGGTCAATATTTGACTTTAAAGTTTGATTTAAATGGGGCTGAAGTACGTAGAGCTTATTCTATTAATACGGCTCCTTTTGAAAAAGAAATGTCCGTAACTGTCAAGAGAGTTAAAAATGGACTTGTTTCTAATCACATCAATGATAAAATATCTGAAGGGGACGAGATTGAAGTTATGGAGCCTTTAGGAAAGTTTACACTCAAGTTAGATCACGATAATAAAAATGATTATTATTTGTTCGCAGGAGGAAGTGGCATTACACCAATGATGTCCATCATCAAAACAGTGCTTGAAGAAGAACCAAAAAGCAATCTCCATTTAATTTATGGTAATCAAGATGAAGAGAATATCATATTTAAGGATCAATTGGATAGACTTTTACAATCTTATCAAGGTCAATTAAGTGTCAGACACATCTTAAACAATCCAAAAACCGAAAAAGCTGGTGGTTTGGGTGGTTTTTTTGGTAAAAAGAAAACCACTTGGAATGGATGGAGTGGATTCATTGATAGATCTAAGGTGGCCCAATTTTTAGAAGAAAATCCTACAAGAGGAACCAAATCTAAATATCTAATTTGTGGCCCTAGCGCCATGATGGATATGGTTAAACTTGGACTCCAAGCTAATGGAGTATCTGAGAAAGATATATTGATCGAATATTTTTCTAGCCCTAAATCTGAAGCTAAGAATGTGACACAATCCGCATCTGATGGAGCTAAAAAACTAAAAGTAACCTTAGAAAGCAATCAATACGAATTGGTCATAAATGATAATACAACCATTTTAGATGCGATGATCAATGCAGGCAACGAACCTCCTTTTTCTTGTACCAGCGGTGCTTGTTCTACTTGCATTGCCAAGGTAACCAAAGGGACAGTTTCGATGGATGCTTGTTTCGCTCTCGATGATGATGAAGTAGAAGATGGATTTATATTAACATGTCAAGCTCATCCTACCTCAGAGGAGGTAGAATTATCTTATGATGTCTAGCTGGTTTCGCATTCGCGAATGCGATGAGATCACCATTGCATATATCCGAATAAATTAGCTATGAAGAGTAGAAAATAGATGATTGCGAAGGAGATAAAAAGAAAGTTCATACCTATCTCACCAATTTTCAATATCGGTTCGTTAGGAATTTCGTACATCGGATAATAAGCAAATTGTGTCACAAGTTTTCCAATCCAATACAAGGCGATTAATCCGGTCATGCCAACAGCCAGTCCTGTTTGGTTTTTAAGTTCTTCTGTACACAACAAGGCAATTAATCCAAAGGAGAAATTGAGTCCAACAATATATCTTCCATAAGTCTTGACAATCTCTTGATTGAGTGGTTTGAGTTGTTTTACATCTTCGTACCAGTCGAAAACACGGTGTCTGATGTATGGATAAACGAGCGCCGTGAAAATTTGACCAATGCCTCCAAATATGATTATCCAATCAGGTATA
The DNA here is from genome assembly GCA_020631135.1 of Saprospiraceae bacterium. Lineage (GTDB taxonomy): Bacteria > Bacteroidota > Bacteroidia > Chitinophagales > Saprospiraceae > JAHDHU01. Next base: position 37,836 of record JAHDHU010000011.1, read on the forward strand.
TCAAGTTTCATAAGCTTTGAAAATAAAACAAATGTCTAGAATATTAGTTGCTCAAATGTGAGCATTATCAGCATTCCTGTTTCGAATTATAAGATAAAGGATGCTTAACTCAAGCTATGCAAGTTTAAAAAAATTCGAGAGTATTCGCATTCCGACCTTGGTCATGAAAGACTCGGGATGATATTGTACGCCATAAACAGAATCTGTTTTATGTTCTATTGACATGATCGTTCCATTTTCATCCTTGGCAGTAATCAATAATTCTTTTGGAATATTTTCTTGATCAAGTACCCAAGAATGATATCTTCCAGCTTCGAAATCATCTCCAACGCCTTCATAGAGGATAGAAGGGGAGGAGGTTTTAAATACTTGAGATTGTATTCCGTGATACACTTTATTTAAATTTTTTAATTTTCCACCATAAACTTCTCCAATGGCTTGCAAGCCTAAACAAACTCCGAAGATTTTTTTTGATGATTTATAACGAGCTATGATATCCAGTAGTTTTCCAGACTCATCTGGCAGACCTGGTCCAGGAGATAAAATGATATAATCATAAGCTTCGACTTCTTCTAAATAGATCTTGTCGTTATTAACCACCTCAATTTTTTGAGTTAGAATTTCTTCAATGGCATGGACCAAATTATAAGTGAAAGAATCGTAGTTATCAATCAGCAGAACTTGCTTCATAAAAAATAAATCGTAGACAATTTTATGGGGTGAGTTCAAAGGTAACCCAAATCGAATATCGACTGCTCAACATGTCTAAGGGCATGTCTTCCGACATCGAAAGCATCAATTCTGCATAATAAGAAGCATAAGCTCCAATTCCCAAATCAGTAATGTCATCGACACTAATAATTTCACTTAGTTTCATATCAAGACCTTGAGCAATATAACTTGCCCTTTCTTTGGCATCTCTTATAGCTAATACTGCCTTTTCATCTTCCTCTTCAAAATCATGTTCTTTGGCTTTGTCCCAAACTTTTACTTTCGAAGCGAAATTTCTTTGAGCGGAATAATAGATGTCCTTGGATTCTTTGGAGCTTTGACATAAATACCTAAAAATACTTTTACGAACTCCAGTTTCTGATTCTCCTTTATAAAGTTTACTTAGATTATCTTCTTTTTCAAATTTTTTAAACGAAATACCTTTCTTTTTTAAGGATTGCTCGAACGCGTATTCTTGATCCTCTAAGGTCCTATAACCATTTACGGGATCACAATTATTAATATTCTCAACGAATTCGATTTCGACCATAGTACCCATTTTTTCGGGACTATAACTATATTGACCCAGGACCCTTAAAACCGTCTTTTGGCTTCCGCCAACCTCGAGAAGTGCGAGGAGCAAAAACAACGTAAAACTTAAATGCCTTATCATTATTTTAATGCGAAGGTTACAGTGACATTATATTTTAATGTAGAAGTCTTCTGGCGACTTTCTTGTTTTTCATACTTTTTAGATGCGCTATCATCTATGTTAAGTATATCTCCGATTTCTTTTCCGATTTCTTTTGCAATGGCGGTCGCTTTTCTTTTGGCATCTTTGATTGCCATCAAAGCCATACGACTTTCATAGTTTTCATCAGGAGATTCAAAAACATATTTCGGGCTTTGGGTTTGAAAACCTTCAATTCCTAGTTTTAAAATCTCGTTGGCTTTGTCTTCTTTTACAGTTATCGTATAATTCTCGGTAAGTTTTTTAGAATTTCTGATCGCACTAAGATTTTCCTGAGCGGTTGAAAAATTTACACCGATTTTAGAAAACTCTTCTTGAACCTCTTTTCTTACATCATCTACAGATTTATATCGGATTTGCCTATACTCATTGGGCGCCACTTCGGAAACTGTAAAATTTAAGTTTACGCCTGTAGCTTCAAAAGTTTCGCTTGCATTTCCCAAGATGCGAATAAACTTTTCTGTGCTTTGACCAACCAAGGTAATAGAGACTAATAGAAACCCAAGTATCAGTAGATTTTTCATGGTATGTAAGATGTTTTTTTCTTTAATAATTATAACGTATCCACTTGGCCAACTCTTTAAAAGTTATTTTTTTACCATGCATAAAAATGCCTACTCTATAAATCCTACCTGCAAGCCAAATAAAGAACGCTACTGATAAGACCAATATTACAATAGAAAGTAACACTTGCCAAATTGGTGGATCAAAAGGCAGTCTTGCAGGCATTAGCAAAGGAGATGTCAATGGAAACAAAGATCCAAAGATCGCCAATCCACCATTTGGATTAGAAACTACCGGAAAAACCATCATAAAAGCAATGATGATCGGGATTGATATTGGCAACATAAATTGCTGAGCTTCTCCCATATCTTCTCCAATAGCCGAACCGACTGCAGCGAACAAAGAAGAATAGATAAAATAACCTCCTAAGAAGAAAATGATAAATACAGGGATGATTAATCCCCAATTTAATAACATAACCTCTTGCATAATGACATTAAAGTCAAAGCCATCTTTACCTTCAAGTTGCTGAATAGCCTCTGCTGCTTGTGCCTGATCCATTCCGGTCAGAGTACTTGGGTCTGATCCAAAAATCGAAGTAGCCACAAATCCAATAATGGGTATTAATATCAACCAAATTAAAAGTTGTGTCAATCCTACTGCTCCGACTCCAATGAGTTTTCCTAGCATTAATTGGAATGGCTTAACCGTGGAAACGATCACTTCAACAATTCTATTGATTTTTTCTTCCATAACCGATCGCATGACCATTCCGCCAAAAACGAATATCACCATATACATCATAAAACCCATCAAAAATCCTAAGCCAGTTGCCAAACCAACGGAAGTTTTACTACTTCTATCTCCTGCGACTGACTCGTCGTCTTCGTTGACGAGAGCATTTTCTAAGGTGACAGATGTTTTTAGTTGTTCGTATGCATCCTTGTCCAATGAAGATTGATCCAGCTTGTAATTACGAATAGATTTCGCAATAATGTTTTCTAATTTTTCGATGGTATTAAAACCAATCTTGTCTTTAGAATAGTAGTTTACATCAAAATTGGGCAATGTCAAATCCGGGATTGCAGGGATATGAACCATCATATCAAATCCATCCTCTATGTACTTTTTCTTCAGATCTTCAACCTTATTGTCGGTATAATCGAAAATCAAAGTTTTAGATTTTAAAGGATAATTTTCTACTATTGCATTATCGTCGACAACTAAAATTTTCTTTTCAGAATTTTCAGCCTTCGAAGCAAGATATCCAGAGACAAATATTAGCAATCCAAAAGCCAATGGAGTTAAAAAAGTTACCAGCAAGAAGGTTTTCTTTTTAACCCTGGTCAAATATTCACGTTGTACAATTAATCCTAGTTTTCCCATTTCTAATTTTCTACTTGTTTGATGAATATTTCATTTAAGGTTGGCAATACTTCTGAAAAACTTTTTATCCGTATCCCTCTATCAATTAGAGCCCTTAGAAGTTCATTCGAATCATGGCCTTGTGTTACTTGAATGGTAACATCTTTTGCAGTATCACTTACTATTTTAAAATCATTCGATTTTAAATCCTCTGGAAAAGAACCATCAAATTCTATTTTAAAAAGGTTGTCTTTAAAGTTTTCTTTTATTTCACTGACTTTTCCTTCTAAGATTTTTTGACCCTGATTGATGAGGACGATATCCTTACAAATTTCTTCGACTTGTTCCATTCTATGTGTTGAGAAAACCACACTGGTACCTTCTTGATTCATTTTATAAATTTCCTCTTTAATCAAGTTGGTATTTAAGGGATCTAAACCTGTAAAAGGTTCGTCAAGAATGAGCAGCTTTGGCTTGTGCATTACTGTGGCTATAAATTGAATTTTTTGTTGCATCCCTTTGGATAACTCTTCAATCTTTTTGTTCCACCAGTCTTTGTTATCAAATTTTTCGAGCCAATAAACTATAGCGCTTTTGGCCTCTTTTTTCTCCATTCCACGAAGTTGGGCGAGGTACATCAATTGTTCACCTACACTCATTTTTTTATAAAGCCCTCGTTCCTCGGGCATGTAACCAATGTGTCTTGGAGAGTCCGCATTGATTTTTTCGCCATCTAAAAAGACTTCTCCTTCGTCTGCACCGGTTATAGTCGTGATAATTCGTATTAATGAGGTTTTACCAGCTCCATTTGGACCCAGCAGTCCAAATATGCTTCCTTTAGGTATTTCAAAGCTAACACCATCCACAGCACGATGGTTATGATACTGCTTCACCACATTACGTAGGGAGAGAATGCTCATTGATTTTAATTGTTTTGATCTAAAATAAATATCCGATTAAGGTAGACATTTTACCTTGTTTATCGACGGGAATGCAAAAATACTAGATGAAAAAATCAAAATAAATACGGTCGAATTAGAGAAGTTTTAACAAAATTTTAGGAAATTAAAAATGAATCTTTAACAATTTCTCAAGTCTTAACTAAGAAATGAACAAACTAAACTTCAAATGAAACAGATTAAACTAGTCGCTGCAATCTTATTTGCACTGTTGTTTTCTAACATGAATTCCACACATGCCCAAATAAGCTCGAAAGAAGCTACAATGAGCCTAGGTAACAAACCAGCATTTGTCATTGATGTGGAAGGTGCCAACATAAAAATGGTCGAAAAGCAATGGAAATCTTTTATTAAAGATTTTGGGAAAGCAGAAAGAAATAAAAAAGCCAAAGAGTATTTTACCCTACAAACTAACATTCCTTCTTTAAATGGACCTGCTGATGTTTACATGAAAACTGAAGAAGGCAAGGATATGACTCGAATTTTAATTTTTGTGGATAATGGGGAAAAATTTATTTCAGACGAAGACAGTGAAGCTGGTGCAATTGAAAAGTTTACATTGGATTTTGATATGAAAGTTCGAAAAGAGGTAGCTCGTGTCGCAATGGAAGACGGTGAAAAAGAACTTAAATCATTCAACAAAAATTTGACAAAACTGGAAAAGAAGAATACCAAACTTCACGATGACATTGCCAAATTTGAGAAAAGAATCGAACAAGCAGAGGCCGATATACAACAAAACTTATTGGATCAAGATGCCGCAAAAGAAAACATCGAAATGCAGAAAGAAAAAGTAGGAGAACTTACCGAAGCTTATAACAATATTGGCAAAGGTTAAGGTTTAATCCAAATTTGTTAAAAGAAAACCCTTGAGCCATTTTGCACAAGGGTTTTCTTTTTTTCCACAATTTGATTTATTCCAAATATTTTCGTTTTAACTAGTATTGATCGGGTTTGGGAAGGTGAATTCTCACCAATTTTATTTTTCCACACCGTGCTAGGTTTTTCCACATTCCTGTGCATGGTTTACACAATTAGCTTATATATGTTAAAGCGTCAATGTTAACGGAACTTTTAGTTTTGCATTAGCATTTACTTTAATACATCAATTTTAGCCTAATTCTATAATGTCTGAACAAAACCCTATAAAACCCGTTGGCGGAAAGCTTAAGTCTTTTAAGCAAGATGCAGACATTAATAAACTGGTATATGGACGTGTACCTCCTCAAGCCATTCCTCTCGAAGAGGCGGTTTTAGGAGCAATCATGTTGGACAAAGATGCTCTTCCTTCTGTTACTCACGTTCTTAAACCAGAAAGTTTTTACGTAGAAGCAAATTCCGAAATATATGAGGTAATGACTGACCTGTTTTCTAGCTCAAGGCCTGTAGATTTATTGACCGTACATGAAGAATTGAAGAAAAGACAAAAGTTAGATTTTGTTGGAGGCACGACCTATCTCATGGAGTTGGCTGACAAAGTAGCTTCTTCAGCCAATATCGAATATCACGCTAAAATCATTTCGCAAAAATATATTCAACGACAGTTGATAAAGGTTTCTTCTCAAGTAATTAAAGATTCTTATGAGGATACCAAAGATGTTTTAGATCTTTTGGATGAGGCAGAAAGACATTTGTATGAAATCTCGGACACTAACCTTTCTTCCGAATACAAACAAGTAAAAAGCGTTTTGAAAGACGTGCAAATGGAGATTGAGAAATCAAGTCTCCAAGGTGACGAACTTACCGGAGTGACTACTGGGTTTTCTGAGTTAGATAAATTCACAAACGGTTGGCAAAAATCTGATCTCATTATCATCGCGGCAAGACCGGGTATGGGAAAAACTGCATTTACTCTTTCTCTCGCAAAAAATGCAGCAGAACATGGAAAATCTATAGCGGTGTTTTCATTGGAGATGAGTAAAAATCAATTGGTTTCTCGTCTCATAGCCATGGAAAGTGAAATCAATAGTAAAAAACTTCGTAACGGTCAGCTAAACGAATTAGAATGGGATAAATTAAATCGCGCGGTTGATAAGTTATCAGAACTCAAGATTTTTATTGACGATACACCAGCATTAAATATTTACGAATTGCGTGCAAAGGGTAGGAGGCTGAGTCAGCAGCATGATTTGGACATGATCGTGATCGATTACCTCCAATTAATGCAAGCAGCTCCGGGAAATAATAGAGGAAATCGTGAACAAGAAATCTCATCTATTTCAAGAGCATTAAAGGCTTTGGCAAAAGAATTAAATATTCCAGTCATCGCACTTTCGCAGTTGAGTAGGGCAGTAGAGACTAGAGGTTCGAAAAGACCAGTACTTTCGGATTTGAGAGAGTCGGGAGCGATCGAGCAGGATGCAGATATCGTAACTTTCATTTATAGACCAGAATACTATGAAATGGAGGCAGATTTTGAAACACCACAGGGCTTGGCAGAAATTATTATCTCCAAGCATAGAAATGGTGCTTTAGGAACTGTCCCCCTTAAATTTATTCCAGACTTTGTAAAATTTACCGAGCCGGATCATGCCAATTTTAATGATTTAGATGTCAATCCAGATGATGTATTTGGCAATGCTACAGCAGGAGGGATCATCACACGTCCTTCCAAACTAAATGACGACCAAGATATTCCATTCTAATGGAAAGAATAATGCGTCTCAACAAATACATTGCTCACTCAGGAGTTTGTTCGAGAAGAAAAGCTGCGGATCTTGTAAAAAATGGCGAAGTAAAGGTCAATGGAAAAATTGAAACTAATCCAGCTTATGAGGTACAAGATTCAGATGAAATAGAATATCTAGGAAAGCCATTAAAACTTGAAGTCAACAAGGTTTACCTTTTGCTCAATAAACCTAAAAATTATGTGACTACTCTTTCTGATGAAATGAATCGTAAGACCGTAATGGATCTGGTACGAAATAAACATAAAGAAAGAATCTATCCGGTAGGCAGATTAGATAGAATGACTACAGGACTTCTCTTGTTGACCAACGATGGTGACTTGGCTAAAAAACTCACTCATCCGAGTCATGGAGTAAAGAAAATTTATCAAGCAGTCTTGGATAGGACTTTAGTTGCTTCGGATTTGGAACGTATCAGAAAAGGATTCGAATTGGAAGATGGTCCTGTTTCGGTGGATGCAGTCGACTATGTAAAGAACGAAGAGAAAAACACCATAGGTATTGAAATCCACATGGGTAAAAACAGAATTGTTAGAAGGATTTTTGAACACTTCGATTATCGTGTTATCCGACTAGATCGTGTTTATCTTGGAGGCCTGACTAAGAAAGATTTACCTAGAGGATTTTCTAGATCTTTGACGGAACAAGAAATAATAATGCTAAAGCACTTTAGCTAAATTCAAACCATTCGATCTAGACATCCATTCAATTCTTTTTTTGACTTTCGTTGAATGGAAGTATTTTCGCAATTAAAAACTACCATGAGTCAATCTGTTAGATCATTGGAACCCAAAATTATTTGGAACCATTTTACAGATCTTAATCAAGTGCCGCGTGCATCTAAAAAGGAAGAAAGAGTAATTCAATTTATGGTTGACTTTGCAAATTCTTTGAACCTTGAACATATCGTGGACGAAATAGGAAATGTGATTATAAAAAAGCCTGCCTCAGAAGGCTTGGAAAATAGGCAGACTGTTGTCCTTCAGTCGCATCTTGATATGGTTCATCAAAAAAATTCAGAAACTCAATTTGACTTCGATACAGAAGGTATTAAGATGTTGGTAGAAGAAGATTGGGTATTTGCAGAAGGGACAACTTTAGGCGCGGACAATGGTATTGGAGTCGCGACCATAATGGCAGTTTTGTCTAGCGAAGAGATAAAACATCCCGCGATCGAAGCTTTGTTTACGATTGATGAAGAAACTGGAATGACCGGAGCATTGGGTTTAAAAGGAGGATTGTTAGAGGGTACGATTTTATTAAATCTTGACACTGAAGACGATGATGAATTGACCATAGGCTGTGCAGGGGGTGTGGATATCACAGCTTCTGGTAAGTATGATCTAGCTAATGTAGATCAAGGATTGGCTTTTTATCGAATCAGTTTGACTGGCTTACAAGGTGGACATTCTGGAATGGAAATTCATAAAGGCTTGGCTAATGCCAATAAACTCATGAATAGATTTTTATTTGAGTGTCTTAAACGTTTTACGATCCAAATCGAATCCATCGATGGAGGTGGATTGAGAAATGCGATTCCCAGAGAATCTTTTGCAATAATAGGTGTACATAAAGAAGATGAGACAGCATTTGATGAGGTTCTGAATGAAATCAGACAGATTTACAAACACGAATATGGAGTAACAGATAAAAATTTGGAATTAACTAAAGAACCAGCTTCTGCATTCGCGAAAGCGATTAATGGCAGTTTTTTAAAAATGTTTCTTAATTCAGTTTATGCTTGTCCAAATGGAATTTATCGAATGTCTCCGGATATAGATGATCTTGTCCAAACTTCAAATAATTTGGCTAGGGTTCTTATAAAGGAGGGTGAGTATCAAGTTTTGTGTTTGACAAGAAGCTCGGTAGATTCAGAAAAAATGGATTTAGCTCAGGCGATCTCTTCAAGTTTTCAATTGATCGGATCGGAAATAGCTTTTGGAGGTTCATATCCAGGGTGGACTCCGAAACCGAGTGCACCTATCATTAAAATGATGAGTGATTTATACTTTGAAATGTTCTCTTCACAGCCGAACGTCAATGCTTGTCATGCGGGTCTAGAATGCGGTATATTGGGTACAAATTATCCAGACATGGACATGATATCTTTTGGACCAAATATCAGAGGTGCACATTCTCCTGATGAAAGAGTACAAATAAGTTCAGTGCAGAAATATTGGAGTTACTTCTTAAATGTTTTAGAAAGAATACCTGAAAGAGTTTAATGAAAAAAAATTTATTTATCATAATTCTGATGTTGACATACACGAAAGTAAATGCGCAAGACATCTGTAATTTTTTTGTTCCTTCCTTAGATACGGCTACAATATTTATTCCGGCCACTGCTGATTTGCGTTTTAACAATCAAGCACTTGCAGTGGGAAGTACCTTAGTGGCGATAGATCCTCAGGGCAATTGTTGTTCCCAGCCTGTCACTTGGATGCAGCAGGATTTAACAATTAATATTAATGGTGAAAATTTTCCTACAGAAGGCTTTATGACTGGTGATCTAATTAGATTTTTTGTAGGAAATGAAGACAGTTGTTTTGTTGAAGTTGATTCGGTTTATTTTGATGTAAATGGTTTGGATCAAACGGTTAATTATGTACAAGATTCGAGCTATGTTTTGGATCGATTTAATGCGGTTTCAAATTTTGGAATTGATTCGTTTTTTCTTGATAACCCAATGTGTGAAGATAGCATAGGATCGGTTGGTGTGTTTGTTTCTGGAGGTCAATTTCCAATCACTTATTCTTGGTCCCATGATAGCACATTAAATTCTGGATTTATAAATGATTTGAATTTAGGCAATTATGAATTGGTGGTTTCGGAGCGCAATGGTTGTGTGGATACTTTAAATTTTGATATCGAATTGGATCCTCCACCAGTGTCTTTTGAGTTTTTAATTGATTCCTTTCAATATACTTGTGATACTTTGGTAGTGTCCAATGCCTTAGATTGTCCAAACTGTACTTATTTATGGAGTAACGGTGTTTTTACAGAAGACAATGTGTTGGATGAAGAAGGTGAATATGTTGTATTGATAAACAACGGTGGATGCGACAAGTTAGATACGCTTATTGTTGACTTTATAGATAAACCAGAAATCGAAATAATTACGGCTTCTTCTCAAGTTTGTTTCGGAGATACTATACAACTTTCAGCTGTAGGTGGTGAAAATTATGTTTGGAATTCATCAGCTCAACTATTGTCTTCTTCTGGAGAAGAAATAGAAGCGGTTATATTGACTGAAACTTTGATTAGTGTTATTGGAGATAATAATTGTAAAAGTGATACTTCAGAATTTTTATTAGATGTATATCCTTTTCCAACAGCAGGGGAGGATAAATGCTATGCTGATCAAAATCAAGCCGTTCAACTAGAAGCAAGTGGTGCCATAGAATATTTTTGGGAAAACAATCCGGTTGGACCAGTGAGTGATCAAAATATTGCTGATCCTTTTGTTAGCCCATCAGAAACCACAGATTATATCGTTGGATTTGTGGATCAATTTGGTTGCAAAAGTTCGGATACTGTACGAGTAGAATTTATCAGTGATATAATCGAGTTTACAGAACTTTACAATGTCATTTCACCAAATGGTGACGGTAAGAATGATGTATTGTACTTTGATTCAGCCGAAAAGGCTAATAGTGCGACACTGGTTGTTTATGATAGAAGGAAGAAAGTGGTTTATGAAAGTGGTAATTATCAAAATGATTGGGGTGGTACTTTTAAAAACAAAGCGCTTCCAGCTGGTACTTACTATTATATTTTGACGATAAATGGAACTCAATTACGAAGCAATCTGACAATAGTTTATGAATAGAATGATCACCTTGCTAATTTTTTGTTTTTTGAGTGCGTCGCTTGGTGCTCAGATAATTAATGAGATGGTTGCTTTTTCTCATAGAGACTATTTGTATTGGAATCCTGCGGCGATAGCGATTGATGGGAGACCTTCTATTGGTGTTTTGTATAAGGATGTAAATGTTGGATTGGAAAAGGCACCTGCATTTATGGGAATAAATTATCAGTTTCCGGTGCGCTTTCAGCACTCAGCTTTCTCGGCTACTTTGTCGAAGGACTTACTTGGAGACTTGAGGCAAAATAAATTATCGCTGGGCTATAGATATTCTTTGTTTAATCATCGCTTAGATGACCAAAGGCTCTACGTTGGATTATCAACTGATTTTAAACATGATAGACTATTGGGCGCCAATTTGAATCCAAGAGATATAGATGATCCATTGATTAATGATGAAAATCAAAAAGATTTGAGCCTTGATATTAATATGGGAGTCTTTTACCAAATTTTGTTACCAAGTGCTTTTGCCAATGGAGATCAAAAAATATCGGCAGGACTTTCTATGAACAGATTACTTGCAAAAGATGCAGTGTTTGCTGATACTTTGGGAAGGATAAACAGACCAAGGCAGGTTTTTGGATTAGCAGCTTACGAACTGGATTTTGGAGGTTATGATCTTGAAGCTAAATATTTTATGTCTGCAGGTGGATTGGGTTCTACCCATACCCTTTTGGTAGGTGTCAAAAATATTTCTTTTATGAGTTTCTATCTTGGATATAGTACTACCAAAGATCTTTTGATCAACTGGGGTTTTTCAATGACTGATTTTAACGACAGTGCTTTGGAAGTCGATCTGAGCTTGTATTATGGTTTGGGTGAACTTATAAATGAAAATAGAAGCGGAATGCAAATTGCACTTCGTTATTTATTCGAACCCAAACCTTGGACAACTTCAGATTTTCGATAGACTTGCTTAGGGATAGATAAAATAAAACAAGAACCTTGATCTAAATTGGGCGTCACTTTGATGGCACCACCCATTTCATCTACAAGTTCTTTTACTATGCTCAATCCCAAACCAAAACCTGGAACGTTTTTCACCTGATTTAGTCTAACCTTGTTTTCAAATATTTTGGTTTGATCCTTTTTGCCAATACCTACACCATTATCATTAAACAAAAGGACATTTTCTTTGATCCCGACATGAGCGGAGATGTGTAGCCTTTTGGTTTTATTGGTATTGTACTTTATGCCATTCTCCATCAAGTTTTGACAAATCTTAAAAACATCAGAATAGATCGCCGTAATAATTGGTAATTCGTCCCAAGTAATTTTTAAGTGATTATGGTTTGCTTTTAAAGTAAGAGAAATGTGTTCTACCAATTTATTGAGGTCAATTTCTCTTTCCTTTTCTTTTAATGAGTTGACATAATCCACTTTACTTCTTTGTAGACTTTCAGAAATGAGCACTTTCATTTGCTCAACATTTTTTAAGATTACTTGAGTATATTTTGGTAAAGATTTAAGTTTTCCATTTTCAAGTTTTGAATCTATCAGCTCAGCAAAAGAATGGATTGAGTTTAATGGTGCTTTTAGATCATGAGAAGCCAAATAAGTAAACTGTTCAAGTTTTTTATTTGAAATTTCGAGTTCTTCATTTTTGCTTTGAAGTCGATTAACTAACTGCGATATTTTTTGATAGTTTTCTTTGGATTTATTGACTAGGGTAATGCATAAATAAAGTGATCCTATGAGAAAGATTATTTGAGTCTGAATATTTGAAGTTTCACTAAATGAATATTCTGAAAAATGTCCAAACCGTTCGGTATAATGAGTTGCATAAAGAAATAGGATAATGTGGTATATAATCAACATCAGTTTTCTTCGATTAGAATAGCTAAAAACAACTGCAATGATTAGTAAAATTGCAAAGTACATGATAAGATGATCTACCCCTTTGTACTTGAGATGAAGCATCATAAATGAAAATGGTAAAACTATACTAAAGAGCAATGTCGAAATATTGAAGTATCCCTTATAACTCAAACCCAATAAGCCAGATACAAATACTAAAAAAAGAAAAGCGTAAATAGAACCGGCTTTATGACCCAAGTAAAATTCACTAAATAGTAAGACGCACAAAGGAGGAAGCAAAATGATTAAGAGGGAATTGAAACTGCTCACAAAGTTTTTCAGTTGAGCAGTCTTATATTTTGACAGCCCAAACTCAGTTATAAGTGAAAAGATGTTCCTAATGATCAAGAGCGTAAGTTGATTTTAAATCTGTTTGAAAGATTAAGTTAGGTTTAATGGTATAAATAATCAAATGAATAATCTTTTTGGTTACAAATATTTATTATAAATAATTGTAAATCAATTTTATAAAAGTTTATTAGGTGATTATTTAATGTACAATTGGGTTAAAATGTGGTGCTTTTGCTCTTCTGGCTACATTAACTTCGTAACCAACGAAGTTGTTCTCAATTATAGCGATGCAGCTTTGAACGAATTCATTGCATTTTAAAAGAAGACAATTGCCAAACCAGTTTATGAAAAACCACTCGCACAAATGGATTCTGTACTTTTTTATCTCAACTTTTTTAATGCTTTCTCAAATAGGCTATTGCCAAGAGATTTGTAACAACGGACTCGACGATGATGGAGATGGATTGATCGATTGCTTGGATAGCGATTGTTGTGCTGATCAGATATGTGATGGCTTTTTACCAGATTTTAGTTTGCCCAATACGAGTATTTTCATTCCGGATTGTAACACATTGTTTTTAAATATCTGTAATGATGGTGAAGCGGATTTTTCAGGACCATTGCAAATCGCCATTTTTGATCAAATCCCTACAATGGCATCCGCCAACTTGGTCACTACGATGACTTTAAATGTTTCGATAGATGCGGATGAATGCGCTGAAACACCAATAGATATAAGTTTTGCTGATTTAGATATTTATTACATTTTTCTAAATGATGACGGGACAGTTTCTCCGCCATATATAAATGTTCAAGATTCTTTTCCCGTAACAAATATTCACGAATGTGATTTCGAAAATAATTTGGGGTTTTATATTCCTCAGGATTTTCCGGCAGTAGAATTAAATGTAAGCATTTGTCAAGGTGATGATTATGCTCTTCCTGACGGAGAAATTGTAAATCAAGCTGGACTATATACGGATACCATTCAATCCAACTTTATGTGCGATTCGATCATCATTACCAATTTGCAAATAAATATGGATTGTGGCGAGGATTGCAATAATGGGATAGATGATGATGGAGATGGCATGATAGACGTATTTGATGATGATTGTGGATGTTTGAGTGATGTTGGAAGTATAAATTATATTCCCAATGGAGACTTTGAAACCATCAATGGGTGTTGTGATAATTTGGATAATCAAGGCGACGTCTGTTTGACGGATTGGATTTGGTTGTCAGGTTCACCTGACTTTTATAATCCTAATTGTGATTTGAATATGTCCAGTTCAATAGCTTCGATTGAAAGTGGGGTGTTGGGATCAGGAGTTACTTTTTTTCAAGGGGGCACAGAAGATATGGAAAGAATGGGTGTGTGTTTGGAAAACACTTTGGTGGCAGGCACATCATATCGTTTTAGTTTAGATTTTGCTGTTGACCTCGCGATACAACCCATTTATCCAGAGCATGATGTTGTTTTTTATGGAGTACCTTCTTGTCAAAATATTTTGCAATATGGCCAAGAGGATTTATGTACGATGACATTAGCTCAAAATGAAATCGCACGAATAAATTTAGACGATTTTTCTCCAGGCTGGAACGAGTTGTTCTTTGATTTTAATCCTACCATGGACATCGAGGCAATTTATTTTTATTCTTCATGTAATTCACCACTAGGTGACAATACGATTTACTATGTTTTGATGGATAATCTTTCCATTAATGAAATAATTGATAACAGCCCTATTGACGAAATAACTGTCGATGGTTCACTATGCAATGATGATATAATATTGTCTGTACCATTGGAAAATGATGCCATGTACCAATGGTATATTAACGGATTTCCCTTTGCAGGAAATGCAACCAACAATGTTTTAGATCTGGTAAGCTTTAACCCAAGTTCTTCAACTGAATTTCATGTTTACATCGTTTATCCAGATGGCGATTGTCATCTTATAGGGCCAGCTCAAATTTCTGATTCTGATCTTAGCTCTATCTTGGATTTAGTCCTCTGTCCAGATGAAACTTATATCATGTCAGATGGCACAGAATTAAGTGCTGGTGGGACATACTTCGACGAGTTGACTGCCGCTAATGGTTGCGATAGTTTAGTGACGATTAATTTGGACTATTTTCCGGACTGGCAGTTAAATTTCGATGCAAGCTCGGATTGTGATGGAAACCTTTTACAAATTGAAAACTCCAACTTCATTGATGAAATATTTATAGATGGCCTAAGTTATGGGGGGCAATTGATGATAAATGATTTGAGTAATGGTGTTCATGACTTAATGGTCGTAGATATTAATGCTTGTGTTAAGCAAGTAACGTTTGAGTTTGTTCCTATCGAAACAGATGTGAGTATAAGCACCTTGGATAGCTCATTCGATTGTTCAACATATAGCGGTACACTCTGTTTCGAAAACTTAGCTCCCAATGATGATTTCATAAGCTTGGATTACTATGCGTTAAATACACCTTCCAATCAGGTTCAATTTTTAAGTGTTGAGCAGGTTCAGCTTTTGCCTTTTACTCCTTGTGTTGATTTTAGTGTAGTTACACCTCCTGGATTTAATTATGCTAATTATAACCAACTACTGGTGGTGGCCAACTCAATCAACCAAATATTTTTAGTTGATCAGTTAAACGACATAGATTTTTATAATGATGAATGCGATGTCACAAACAACTATTTTTTCATTGATTTTGAAACTTCTAGTTTTTCTTTGGGTGATGATATTGAAGATTGTTCGTCTAGCTTCAATATCCAAGGACCTCAAGGTTTTGAAAGTTATTTATGGTCTGATGGATCTACCACACAAGATTTGGAAGTTTCCCAATCCGGTCAATATATTTTAGAAGTTACCAATCAATGTGGATTAAACTACAGTGATACAATCAATGTAAGTATCGAAAGTATTTTTAGCATTCAAGCATTAGTCAATGAGGCTTGCGTAAACGAAAATAATGGATCGATTGAAATCGATGTTGAAGGTGTAGATCTCGATGATCTCGATTTTCAGTGGTCAAATAATATAAGTGATGGTCCCATTGCGACAGACCTCTTTGCGGGGAGTTATAATGTGACGATCAGTTCGGATCTATGTGAGGTAGATTTTGGAGTAGTTGTGGAAGAAAGTGCACCTATTCAGTACTCCATTTTGCAATCAGGGCCTATCTGTAATGGTGAATCAAACGGATTTATTGAAATCAGTTCAAACAATTCAATTTCTTCCGTTCTCTTAAATGATGTTAGCTTTCCTTATCCTATGATTTTCGAAAACTTAGATCCGGGGATTTATCAATTGACATTAGTAGATGACAATGGCTGTGAACAATCTTTTGAAGTGGAAATAGAAGAACAAGATCCTATTCAATTAGAATTAATCAATTCATTTAGTGTCGCAATATTTGAAGATTTACAAATAGAAATTGATGGTCAGATCGAAAATGATATGATTTTTAACTGGTCTCCAGATTATCTCTTGAGTTGTACAGAATGTCCAAATCCAATATTTACCGGATCAGAAAATGCAGAAATATTTGTCGACATAACTCAAGGAGATTGCACCTTGTCTCTTTCAAGCTTCATTAACGTTGAATCAGAAATAAATATTTACATCCCAAATGCCTTTAATCCAGATAGTCAGAGTGGCAATGAGGTTTTCGGGGCTTATACAAATTTGGCTTTTGAATCAATGGATTTCATCGTCTATGACCGTTGGGGAAATTTAATTTATGAAGAGCTGAAAAATGAAGAACTAAATTATTGGGATGGTAGTTTTAAAGGCAAAGAGCTAAATTCTGGAGTCTTTGTTTACCTAATTGAGTTCGCATTCGCGAATGGCAGTACAGAAAAAAGATCAGGCACAGTTTCTTTATTGCGCTAAGTAATTTGTTAAATTTTTCTTAATTACGAATTATTTCGTAGAATAATTTTGTAATACGAAAAACTTCGTATAATATTAATGTACGAAATAAATCGTACTATGAATAGTAAGCATAAACCTACTGAATCTGAATTAGAAATCTTGCAGCTTCTATGGAGTCTTGGTCCAAGTTCAGTTAGAGCCGTAAATGATCTTCTGAATACAAAACGAGAAGTAGGGTATACCACCACTTTAAAGATTATGCAAATTATGGCGAAAAAAGGATTGGTGGTAAGAGATACAGATAGCCGTACGCATATTTACAGATCTGCCATTCAAGAAAAAGCCACCAAGCAAGGATTGCTAAAAGAGTTTATAAGCAACACATTCAACGGTTCAGCAAAAAATTTGGTAATGCAAGCTTTAGGTGGTACCTCTAGTTCACAGGAAGAGCTGGACGAAATAAAAGCATTGATAGAAAAATTAGAAAACCAAAAGAAGAAGAAATGATATCAAGTTTTCTAAATGAACAAATGGTATATGCCATCAGTCAAACTGTTGTCCACTCTTTATGGCAAGGATTGCTAGTTGGGCTGATTTTATTTGTTGCACTGAAATTTGTGCATAATTCAAACTCCGAATTGAGGTATAAGCTCTCACTTTCGGCCCTTATCGGTTTATTTGTGATGAGTCTTTACACTTTTGTAAACTTCTTACATCCCGAAGGTTCTAGTCCAATTGTTTTTTTAAGCAATTTGTCTGATTCTAATCTTGTGTTCAACACTGAAGGTTATAATTCAATCTCTAATTCTTGCTTGCTTAATTACGAAAAGTACATTGCTAACTTTTGGCTTTTGGGTTTAATGATTTTGTCGATAAGATTAATTTTTGGTCTGATACATTTGAAAAATGTAAGCAGTACTCATAATCTGATAGCTAATAGTTTTTTGACCAATAGGTTACATCACGTTAGTGCAAAGCTCAATTGTCCTATGAAAATTGTTGCTTTTGAAAGTAGCAAAGTCAGTTCACCTTTAACATTTGGATTTTTTAAATCTATCGTTTTATTGCCGATTGGATTGATAAATCAATTAACCATAGAAGAGGTTGATGCAATACTCTACCATGAAGTAGCACATATCATAAGAAAGGATTTTTTGATGAATCTAATTCTTACATCGATCGAAACCCTGTACTACTATCACCCAGTAGTTTGGTGGATTTCTCATGTTGCTAAAATCGAAAGAGAACATTCTTGTGATCAGGCTGCTTTGAGGAATGGGGTATCCAAACTCGATTATGCAAAGCTTCTTGTTAAGCTGCAAGACTTAAACCTTAGAGGAACTACAAGCTTAGCCATGCATTTTTCAGACAATTCAAATGATTTTAAAAATCGAATAAATAAAATATTAAACATGAATAATCGCCAAACTAAAATCAAAAGCAAATTATTTACTGTACTCGCCATCTGCGGAATATTTGCTTTCTTCTCATTTAAATCATTGGACGAAAGGGAAATCATTGAGTTACCGACATTGGAAAGAATATCTTCCTTTGTCAATCTACCAGAAAGTATTGAAATACCTAAATTAGAAGCCACGGTAACCGATACCTTGCCACAAACAGAAAATGCCGAGGTTAATATCAGCATCAGAAAAGATGATATGAAAGTCGAGATAATTGATGGTGATATAGAGTTTTTAGAAATTGATGGCAAAGAAATTCCGAAGGAAGAATATGACAAGTATAAAAACAAATTGAAGGGAGAGAATTGGGATATTCATCTAAATACGGATCAGTTTCATTTTGATTGGAATGACAATAATGAGATATTCAAGTTCAAAAAACTTTCGAGAGAAGATTTTCCAATGGACTCTAGCTTCGCTTCGGTTTTCAGTTTTCCAGATGTAGAAAACTTCGAAAGAGAGGTCAAAATTTTCAAGGATGGTAAAAAAATGGATCTTGAGGAATTCAGAAAATTACATACGGAAAGTTTTAAAGATGTTGAAAAGAAGTTAAAAAAGCTAAAGCAATTTCCTGATGGTAAAATCAAGTGGATTGAAATTGATAAGGACAAATGGATAATGGATGATTTTATTAATGAAGATCAAATCACTGAACAGATTGAAAATGCCTTGAAGGAAATTGAAGGGTTAAATTTGGAGGAATTGCACAAATTTGAGTTTGATCACCCACTCAATTTTGAAAAAGCGCCTTTTGATAATTTTAAATCATTATCAACTCCATTTGGCAGACTCTCAAGAGAAATGCAAAAAGATGGAATATTAGAACCTAATAAGTTGAATAGGGTACAGTTGACAAGGAAGCATTTAAAAATAAACGGAGATAAACAACCTTCTAACTTGCACAATAAGTATTTAAGGTTATACGAAAGTTTAACAGGATTTGCACTCAATGGTAAAACCAAGTTAGAATTCGAATTGCAAGCCAATGGAACGAACTATTTGAGAAGTATTTAAAATGAAATAATCAAGGTCAAGAATAAACTTAAACTCTTGACCTTGATTTAAAACTCATCGTAGTTAAATTATTCTAACAATTCTAATTCTTTTAGAACAGACTGCACCTCACTCATAAATTCTTTATGCTCCATTTTTATAGGAATATTAAGAATCTTGAGTTCAGCATTTTTGAAGCTTCTTTCAAACTCTAAAAAATAGTTTTTCTTAATTTCTCCAAAGCTTAAAAAGCTAAGATCCGGATTAGAAGCAGAATTGATTTCTAAAAAATGAATGGTTCTAAAAAACTCGGCAAGTTCGGTTTGGATAATGGACCAACTTAGACGAGCTGCTTTTTCTAAGTCTATATTTTCTAAGCCTAAGTTTTGAACATTAGATCTTTTTAGAATAATGTACCTCTTAATATTTGAGCTTAAGATGACTTTTTGCGATTTAAAGAACTCAAATGGCTCAACCCTTCTTCTTACTTTATTCGGTCCTTGCAACAATTTTATTTTCCAAAATAGTTTATCGACAAGGGATAAGTTGTGAAACAGTTTTTTTTGAATTTTGGGATAACCAAGAACATTGTATGCGTAAATTTTAGGGAAATTCAAGTTGAGATAAACCTTCTCTCCATTCAAGACTGCTAAATCATCACTTATAAAATTGCATGAATTATGAAAACACGAAAGCAACTCAATCGATGTTTTGCCAACTCCACCTGTTCCACCAAATAAGGTAACTTCTTTTGCAGAATTTATGGTTCCAGAAGCATGAATGAGTAGTCTATTTTTTTGAAAAAAGAGAATAGGAACAAAAATGGATTCATGTAATATTTGACCAATTCTTTCTCTTCGATTGGTATACTGAATATTAGTCCATTTTCTCAACTTAGCAAATAGTCCTGGCTTTTCTTTGATTTCAAACTCGATCAAATTGACCTCTTTGTTTTTTAGGTGCAATCTATATTTAATCAGAGTAGTTTCTGTTTGAAAACCATTTTCAAATAAGACAAAAGAAGATGGGTTATTTGCTGTTGGATCAATTGAAAGTTTTAACGAATCACTAATGGTAATTTCGTTTGTCTCTTCTTCATACGAGGCATAATTTTTTAACTCGACAGAAAGAATATCAAAGATTTCTTTTTGATTTAATTCAAATCTAATTGGGAACCCGAAAATCTTCTTCTTAAGCCTATGCATTTTACACTGAATTTCAATTAAAGGTATGAAACCAACTACTTATGAATAAAAAATTCAAATTGCGAAATCAGTTATCTCGGGGATCATTTTTCTTTATGTCTTTTACTGCATCTTCCACATCCTTAGTTGCTTTTTTGAGCTTATCTAAGTCTTTATTTTTTTTTGATTTCTTTTCTACTTTAGGCTTTGCGGTTGACTTTGTTTCCTTTTCGGTAAATGTGAAACCTTTGTTATCTGTTCCTATATAAATCGTATCACCAGGTCCGTAATCACCGGTCAAAACAGATTTAGATAATTCATTTATAATTTCTTTTTGAATCACCCTTTTTAATGGACGAGCTCCAAATTGTGG